>JAPYRM010000022.1 GCA_029941175.1 Halobacteriales archaeon | reverse complement strand
GGGGAAAGGGCATTGAGGGAGAAAACTCGGGCAAAAATTTTGAAGAAATAATCAAAGTGATTAGATCACTGTCTATTTCGGAAGAAGTAGTTTCTAATGCGATTGAGGTATTCCGTGTGTTAGGAGAAGCTGAAGCAGAAGTGCATGGGAAAAAATTAGAAGAGGTAAACCTGCATGAAGTTGGAGCAGATGATGCGATTGCAGATATAGTGGGGGCTTGTATGTTGATTGAAGATTTAGATGTAGAATCCATAATATCCACCCCAATATCAGTGGGGGGCGGAACAATTAAAATGAAGCATGGAGAATATCCAGTTCCGGCTCCGGCAGTGTTGGTTCTCGCCGGAAATGCGACTTGGTCGATAAGAGGGGGGCCTGTTGAAAGGGAATTATTGACTCCAACAGGTGCAGCCATACTATTACATTTTGCAAGAGGAGTAGAAAGAATACCTGCGTTGAATGTTATGAAGACAGGATATGGAATGGGACACCATAAGATAGAAGGCATAGCAAATGTATTAAGAGTAATAAGTGGAGAGATGAAGAATCTAGAAAAAGATGAAATTGTGTTATTAGAGACGAACATAGATGATGTCAGCCCAGAAGTAATAGGAAATCTCTATGAGGTATTATTGGAAGAAGGGGCAAGAGATGTTACAGTTATTCCGGCTATGATGAAAAAATCTAGACCGGGGCATATTGTCAAAGTAGTGGTCAAACCTGAAAACGCAGATAGAGTTGCACAAAGACTGGCCGAAGAAACAGGTACATTGGGAATTAGAGAGTCTCCGGGATTACACAGGTGGATAGCGACCCGAAAAATGGAACAAATTTCAGTTGAAATAGACGGAAAAGCATACGTAATTGCTGTTAAAATTGCATCGGGAAAAGAAGGGAAAGTATACAATATAAGTGCAGAATACGAGGACTCAGTGAGGGTTGCTCGCGAAACGAATTGGCCAGTTAGAAGAGTAATTGGGTTAGTTGAAGAGAAAGCTAGAGAGAAATGGATGGAATAAATTCATCGGAGTTTTTTTCACTGAGGGAAAGATACTGAAGTATGTGGATAGAAAACTGTCAACAGGATGCATTCCGATAGATGACCTACTAGGAGGAGGAATTGATAGAGGGTCTATTACGCAATTGTATGGAGCTCCTGCTTCAGGAAAAACAAATATTGCGCTTAGTGCTGCTGCGGAGACTGTAGCAGAAGATAAGAAGGTTGTTTATATTGATACAGAAGGGATCTCTATTGATCGTTTTCATCAATTGGTTAGAGAGAAAGGAGACCCTTATGAATTGGGAGAAAATTTGATAATTTCAGAGGTACATAATTTCGAGGAACAATCCGCTGCCATCAAAAGGGTAGTTGAATTTGCAGCAGATGTTGACTTAATCGTCCTTGATAGTGCTACGGGATTTTATCGACTTGAACAAGCTGAAAGAGCAGATGGAGGAGCTCTTCGAACGCTTGCGCGCCAAATGATATCTCTCTTGTCGTTGGCCAGGAGATTTGATCTTGCAGTAATCGTAACTAATCAAGTATACACAGATCCAGAAACGAATCAAATTAGACCATTAGGTGGGAATATATTACCCCACTGGAATGGAACGGTCCTAAGGCTTGACAGATTTAGAGGAGGGAATAGGAAAATTACAATTGAAAAGCATAGATCGAGACCAGCGGGGGAGAGTGCTAGATTCGTGATTAAAGAGAATATTTTGGCAGGGGGAGACGAATGGCAAGTCTTGAACTAATATAGTAATTCGTCGTTGTTGGTCACCATGTACAGCGTTCTAGCTGCTATATTTGCAGCGTGATCCCCTATGCGCTCGATATCGCGAATTGTTAATAAAAAGCGTTGTACATCTGCCATCAAATCGTCTAATATATCGAAAGAAGTACTACTCTCAATTTGAGTTTCTATGAGAGTTTTGACGACAACTTGATTAGCAATTCTGCACAAAGCATCGACTTCAGCATCTTTATTTGAAATTTCGAAACACGCATCTGCATCTTGGGTTTCATATGCCTCTATAGATTCAGTTAGCATCGTGAGAACGAGGCCTCCGAGAGAACTTATATCTACGTCGGAGAAAACTTCTCTCCGTGCGTCTAGAGTATAGTCACCTAGATTGACTGCGAGGTCTGCAATTCGTTCGAGATCGGTTATGATTTTAAAAGAAGATGCTATCAATCTTAGATCTCCTGCGACAGGTTGTTGTAGTGCGAGTAAGTTGACACATTCTGCTTCTAGCTCGAGATACATATCATTGATTTCATCATCTCCAAAAATGACAGATTTGGCGAGTTCAGCGTCATTTTCGAGGAGGGCTTTGATTCCCATATCTAGTCGATCTATAACGAGATTACCCATATCGAGGACGCCCATTTTAAGTTGTTTAAGACCATCTTGATAGCTCTCGCGTGCCATACTAGAAAATTGGTGCACTATAGGTTAAGGTTATCCAAATTTACCAGTGATATAATCTTCTACTTGTTGATTACGGGGGTTTTCAAAAATGGTTTTGGTGTCGTCGAACTCTATCAACCTTCCCCCAGTGAGAAAAACTGCAGTCTTATGAGATATACGAGCTGCTTGTTGCATGTTATGAGTCACAATGACTACAGTGTAATCTTTTGTAAGTTCTTGAATCAAATCTTCAATTTGGGACGTTGCAATTGGATCAAGTGCGCTTGCAGGTTCATCCATCAAAATGACCTCAGGATCGACTGCTATAGTCCTAGCAATGCAAAGTCTTTGTTGTTGTCCTCCGGACAGTTCTGTTGCTTTTTCATTTAGTCTATCTGAAACTTCATTCCAGAGTGCGGCTCTTTTGAGAGCCGATTCTACGACTTCATCCATATTGTCGGTTTTGCCTTGAATTCTCAAACCGTATGCAACGTTATCATATATGGATTTTGGGAAAGGGTTTGGTGATTGGAAAACCATGCCAACTAAACGCCGTAGAAGAACAGGATCTACATTTTCAGAATATATGTTCGTATCTCCGAGGAAAAGATTCCCTTTGACAGATACTCCGGGGATGAGATCGTTCATTCTGTTGATACATCGGAGGAAAGTTGATTTTCCGCAACCAGATGGTCCTATAATAGCAGTTACTTTCTTAAGGGGGATGTCAACGGTTACGTCTTCTATTGCGATGTTAGATCCATATTTGACTGTGAGACTTTCGCTAGAAATAATACTCTTAGCAGTTGTAGACTTCTCGGTGGGTTTTGGTTTTGGCAATGACATTTGTATTTATTTCCTTGGATTATTTGTCCTTTTGGTATTTGTTCCTCAAAACGATGGCAATGCCATTCATGGATAATAATACAAATAGCAACAGAATGATACCTGCTGCCGCCACCCCTTCACGGAGATCTGGTTTTGCAGAGAAAGCCCAATGGAAAACTTGTAGTGGCATAGCGCTGACTTTGCTTTCAAGACCTACTGGGGCTTTGAATACAGTAGTAGCGGCTCCAATCATTAGCAGAGGTGCAGTCTCACCAAGGGCTCGACTCATTGACAAGATAGTCCCAGTCAGGATTCCTGCAACAGAGAGAGGGAGGACAACATTTCGAATGGTTTGCCATTTGGTGGCTCCTAGCCCATAAGAAGCCAATCTCAAAGCTTCGGGTACTGTTCGAATGGCCTCTTGAGATGCGATTATAACAATCGGTAGTATCAAAAGAGAAAGTGTCATCGAAGAAACAATTACTGTACCGAATCCCATTCCGAGTAGATTTATAAACAGTGCCAATCCAAGTAATCCATAAACAACTGAAGGAACTCCCGCGAGATTGGATATGTTAATCCTAATTAGCCTGGTTAGGATCCCAAAAGTTCCAGTTCTAGGGGCATATTCTTCTAGATAAATTGCGGCGCCAACTCCAAAAATTAAGGACAGAAATCCAACTAGAAGAACAATAAAAATGGAACCGATGAGTGCGGGGTAAATGCCTGCCTCTATAGGGAATCTGGAGGGTGGATTGGTTACAAATTGAAGGTCTAGCCATGGAGTTGGTTGGACAGCACCTATGCTGATTGCGACTATACGCGCTAAGAGGATAGTTGTGATCAGAAGCAGAGGGAAGAGGAGACCAACTCTACCTTGTTCGGCTGAAGTTATATGTACAGAAACATACAAAAATACGGGGACTATGATTGTTAAAAAATAGAGTACAGAGATGGCTGGTGAAATTTCGGTGAAAGTGGCCGTGGATATGCCAACTATAATTGAAAACAAAACGGTTGAAATCCCAATGTAATCACGAAGGGGCTCTATGAGAGTATTTTTTAAGAAATGTCGGGAGAAGAAGATAGCAGGGAAGCCAAATATCCAAACAAAAATGATCCAATTTTCGGGGTAAAAGGGGAGAGTTTTCCATAGAAAGCTGGAAAGAAATGTGCCGGTTAAAATCGCCACAATGGGGGCTAAGCTTAGGTATATTGATTGTTTTTGTTGGGATTGGGCATAGGACCAAACTATTAATGTCGGGAATATTGCGAATGTGAAATAAACAAATGCTATTTGTGGATCTAAAAGTATAAAAATTATTAGAAGGAAAGTTCCAAAGAGTGCCCCGCCTATAATAATTCCAATAGTGTGTGTAGCAACTTTTCTGACTTCCTGATGTTTTGTGCAATACCAACTAAATGCGAGTAGAGGAGAAAAGACTATGAGAAGATAACAGACATACCAGGATAGGTCCGCTGTTTTGAGACCAAGCGCGTTTACAAGAGCGGTTAGTAACAACAGAGCTAGGGAAAGGATTCCAACAATAGATGCTAGAAAAGTGAGATAACGAAATAAAGTCTCCCTCGAAAAGATAGAATTTCCGCCTTGTTTTCGCGCTATGTCGAACGAAGTAGTAGACATTCAGTAACTCTCCCTATATCGTTCTGTGATTAGATTGCTTACTGCATTCATGAAGAGGGTAACAAAGAATAGGGTTATGCCTATTGCAAAGAGGCTATTGAAAGCTGTTGAGCTCCCTACTAGATCACTTTGGGCTAGTTGCACCATGGCTGCAGTCATAGTTTGTCCAGTTTCTAGCAGAAAGTCTGCTGGATGGACATAGGGCATAGGACCCAAATATCGGACTTCGGGTAGAGTGGGGTGAAGTCCCATGGCAACGGTTACAATCATTGTTTCTCCAATTGCACGGGAAATTGCTAGAATGTAGGATGCCACAATACCAGACAAAGCTGCGGGAATAACGATGCTGGTGGAGACATCAAATTTGGTCGCTCCAAGTCCAAATCCGGCTTGTCTAAGGGAATCAGGGACGGCACTCATCGCATCTTCAGAGATGGATGAAACCATAGGTATGATCATTATTCCAACCATTAAGGATGCAGAAAGTGCGTTGAAAGGACTTATCGAAGGGAAGATTACACGAAGGGCAGGTGTGACATAAGCTAGAGCAAAAAAGCCATAAACAACAGTGGGGACTCCAGCGAGTAATTCTAGTAATGGTTTGAGAATGGAACGAGTGCGTTTGTCGGCATATTCACTGAGATATATTGCGGTTAATGTACCAATAGGAATAGCAACCAAAGCCGCCATGAAAGTCACTATGAGGGTTCCGAATAAAAGAGGCAATATACCATAACTTATTGGTGGTATGACTGGGCTCCAATTGGAACTAGTAAGGAACTGAATAGGGCTGTACTGGCTGAAGAAAACTAAAGCGTCTTTAAAAAGAAAATAAATTATTCCGATTGTTGTAAAGATTGTAAGGATAGCAAGAATAAAAAATATATTTGCATAAATTCTCTCGAAAACGCTGTGGATTCGAAAATAAGGGGTTGATGAAAGTTGGTCGGTGGAGTCTTTAGAATCCGCTTTCATTTGAGTGTTGTAAATTTGATTAGTGTGTTTAAAGCAGCCATTTCTTTATCCATGGTCTCTTTTGTGTTTGGCACATACCCAACTTCTTCTGCTACGAGCTGTTCGTTTGAACTTTGCTCAATGCAGTATTTTGCGAATTCTGCGATGTGTT
This sequence comes from Halobacteriales archaeon, assembly GCA_029941175.1. Lineage (GTDB taxonomy): Archaea > Halobacteriota > Halobacteria > Halobacteriales > Hikarchaeaceae > Hikarchaeum. Next base: position 4,194 of record JAPYRM010000022.1, on the reverse strand, counting down.
TTTCTGCTAGTTTTTCGACAGATACGTATGTGAATAGAGATCGAGAGAGAGGTTTGTATTGTCCACTTTTTGCGGTGTCAAGTGTGGGTGACACAGGACCATCTCCACCATCTATTTTTAATGCCTTGATCTTGTCAGGATTGTTATAGTAGTAGGAAAATCCAAAATATCCTATTGCATATTTATTCCCCTCCACACCTGCAAAAGTAATATGGTCTTTTTCTGTTGGTTGGTAGTTTGTGGTGTGGGTGCCTCCATCTTTTCCTATGATGACTTCATTGAAGTAATCAAAAGTACCAGAGGTATCTGCTGCACCATACCGGTCTATTTTTTCATCTGGCCAGGAGGGGTTTACATCAGACCATTTTTTTGCTGCGTTTTGATCCCAGACCGATTTGAGTTCTGTGACGGTCATGCTATCTACCCAGTCGGCGTTTTTGTTGACAACGACAGTTAATGCGTCGGTTGCAAGTCTAATTCCATGAGGAGTTACGCCATTTCCTTCACAAAGGTCGACTTCTGAATCTTTAATAGGCCTGCTTGCATTACTGAAATGGGCCCGACCTAGGCAGAAAAAGTTCTTGAATCCACCGCCACTTCCAGTTGATTGAATTGTGATAGTGACATCGGAATGTTGTTTCTGGAATTCTTCTGCCATAGCAGCCATTAGTGGAAAAACTGTGGAACTTCCTGCGATGTTTATGTCGCCAGAGAGTTCCTCTGCGGGAGGACTATATGAATTTTTTGCGGGGTTGTAAGATGATTGATTACTGCTAGTGCATCCTGCTATTACTGCGAGACCTATTGCACCAGATGTTGCCAAGAATTTGCGCCGGGGATAGACATTGGCAGGCACCATGAACAGATAGAGACGGAAACAGGTTAAATAAAGAACTATTTTTAATATATTGATATAGTAAGTAGTATATAGATAGATATATAAATTATGATAAAGAGTCTTAATTTATCGAAAATGATGGTAATAGATATATAGAGTATTATTTTTGACAATGTATAATGTCAATTTTGGTGTGAAAAAATCAAATAAATAAAATATATATATATAGGTAACGGTGTATGTGCATAAAAGTAATAAATGAACACGAATATAAACCAAAGGAGAGTTCAGCGGACAGGTGGATCGACTTATACGATTTCATTGCCGAAGAATTGGGCAGTTGATAATAAAATCACTGCAGGATCTGTGTTGACATTTTACCCAGAAGGTAGTTCAATCATATTAACCACCGAAAATAATAGCGAAAGGAGTGAGGGATCTGTAAAAATAAGTAAGATGGATAAAGGAGAGATAATTCGGTCGATATTTTCCATGTATGTCAGTGGTTTCGAGGTGATAAAACTAGAATCGGGACAGATTACGGTGGATCAGAGGCGTACGATTCGGGATGCAACAAGACAGCTTGTTGGGGTCGAGATAGTAGAAGAAACGGTAGGATATATTAAGTTACAAGATCTACTGGATAATTCTGAAATGCCAATAAGAGGGACGGTGGAGAGGATGCAAAGTATGGTTATTTCTATGCTTTCTGACGCCATGGCATCGGTGATAAAAAATGATATTGAACTAGCAGAAGATGTCATTGAAAGAGACAATGATGTTGACAGACTTTGGTTCGTTGTATCAAGAGCGTTTAGAACATCGCTCATGAGCCCAACAAAAATGCAAGATTTAGGAATGGGAAGATTAGATTGTTTCGATTACCACACGTGTGCGGAGCAATTGGAAAGAATAGGGGATCATGCGGTGAAAATTAGTTACATGAAAAAAGAACTTGAGGAGATCCCAGAGGATCTTAGTGGGGATTTGGAGAGATTATATGGCCTGTCAAAAGAGATAATTGTTCTTTCAGTAGAAGCAATGCTCACGGAGGATAAAAATAAGGGAAGGGAAATGGCAAATGAAGCTCGGACTAGAGTTGCAGAGATGGAAGGCATGATGCTTGGGATGGTAAATTCGATGATAGATTTCATAGATTCGAAAATGTTGTCTCCGATCGATGCTCAAAAGATCGGATTGATTGCAGATTCCATATCTAGATGTGCAGATTATGGAGGAAATATTGCAGAAACTGTACTCCAAAAAAATAGCCCGCGTCCAGAATTTTAGTGTAAAAGGTAGCACTAGATGAAAATTATTATCAGAACGAATTGTTTTTACCATTAGTTTGACAAATATCTTAGTGAAGATGAGTTATAAGTATGAAAATGTAGAAGTTCCTAGCAGCGGGTCTAGGATTGAGAAGGGAAAAGATAATCCGGATGACCTCATTGTGCCAGACGACCCCATAATCCCAATTATACATGGAGATGGAATTGGAGCAGATGTGGGTCCTGCGACTCAGCAAGTATTAGATGCTGCTGCAGAAGCAACGGGTAGAAAAATTAATTGGATGGTAGTTCATGCAGGGGAGAGCGCAAATGAACTGTATGGAGGGGATATTTTGCCAGAAGATACCCTAGCTGCAATTAGAGAATTTAGAGTTGCTATAAAGGGGCCACTTACAACGCCAGTTGGGTCTGGGTTTAGGAGCTTGAATGTTGCATTAAGAAAGATTCTAGATTTATATGCGTGTGTGCGTCCGGTATATCACTTGAACGGAGTTCCATCCCCAGTCAAACATCCTGAGAAGATGGATATGGTAATATTTAGGGAAAATACAGAAGATGTGTATGCAGGGATAGAGTGGGAAGCTGGAACTCCAGAAGTAGAGAAAATTAAGAGGTTTATTGAAGAAGAAATGGGAGTCGAGGGGGTCATGCATGGAGGACCGATTGGAATTGGCATAAAGCCGATTACAGAGTTTGGAACAAAGAGACTTGTAAAGAAAGCCATTGATTATGCCATTGAGAGAAATAGAAAATCGGTAACTTTCGTTCATAAAGGAAATATAATGAAATTTACAGAGGCCGCTTTTGCAAAATGGGGATATGAATTGGCAGAGGAATATGGAGATCAAGTCATAGCAGAAAATACATTATGGGAAGAGAGACAGGGTGAACCTCCAGAAGGTACGGTAGTGATAAATGATAGAATTGCAGATAACATGATGCAACAAGTATTAACAAGGACAGATGAATATGATGTCCTAGCGGTTCCAAATTTGAATGGGGACTACCTTTCTGATGCTTGTGCGGCTCAAGTTGGTGGTTTGGGGATTGCCCCAGGAGCAAATATTGGAGATGGAATGATACTTGCAGAACCAACCCACGGATCTGCACCGAAATATGTTGGACAAAACAAAGTGAACCCTACTGCAATGATACTATCAGGAAGGATTATGTTAGAGTATATGGGATGGCACGATGCGGCTGATTTGGTAAGAGATGCGATACAAGCACAAATTGTCTCGAAAGAAGTTACGTATGATTTTGAAAGACAAATGACTGGAGCAACGAAAGTATCGACGACTGAGTATACAGAAGGAATTGTAAAGAAAATTCAAGACTCGGGGTAGATACGAAGACATTTAGTTTGATATGCAATCGAAATCAGAGAAGATTTCTAAAACTTCTAATATATTTTTTTCTTCATTAGAGAAGGGGACTAATGTAAGGTGTTTTATTCCCATGTCAACCAATTCTCCAATTCTTGTTTGACAGTCTTCAGGAGTTCCAGCAATAGTATATAAATTCATCAATTCGGGGGAAATGGAATTTCGTAATACGGAGGAAGAAATCGAATCAATATCGCCGAGTTCTTTTATTTTTTGAATATGAGAATCTTCAGCCCCGGCTGCTTTGAGAGCCGTAATACTAGCATGTCGTTTAGTTAGCATGGAAATGAACCATGCAGCGGCGTTGAGGGATTTTTCTTTATTTTGAGATACAGAAGCAAAAGCTAGATACCTTAAATCTATATCATTGGGATCCCTGTCAGTCGAATTTGCACCTATAGAAATTCGTTCTTGGGCGTATTCGATGCCCGAAGGGGATAGAAGGCCGCCTCCTAAAAATGCCCCATCTGCTACCGCGCCGGCTAAAGATAAGAGTTGAGGCCCCCTGCCTCCAACATATATGGGAATTTTTTTTCGAATGGGTTTAAACTCCAATTGAGCTTCATGCAACGAAAATTCATCTCGCGTTGCAGTGACTATTTCCCCAGAGGTTAGACGCTGGATCGCGTTGATGGCATCTCGCATGGTTCCAATTAGTTGCGATTGGTCATATCCAAAT
>JAPYRM010000021.1 GCA_029941175.1 Halobacteriales archaeon | reverse complement strand
TTATATCTCCTTTGACAAAAGACACTTTATTTTGAGTCGGGGGGTCTATATCAAATACTGTAACCTCGTCACCTTGACTAACCAATTCTTCCACCACAAACGATCCAATTGCTCCTGATCCTCCCGTTACTAATACGCGCATCATTGAACCACAAGCACTCTGTACCTAAACTTTTTACCCCTATCCTGGACATATTGTTCATATAAGCTAGGTTAAATCACCAAACCTTCAAAAACTACCCAATAAACCTCTTTTTAAAGCCCCTATGACCAAACTGAATAAAGAAGAATTTAGATTTGCCATTTTAATTACTTCAGTCCACGGAATGCAACATTTCTTTTTGAGACTTTTGCCCCCTTTAATTCCTCTCATAGCAATTCAAACTGGACTTCCATTATGGAAACTAGGCTTATTAATCACCAGTCAATATGCTGGTTCTGCAGTAGGGTTGGCACCCTCCGGTATAATCTCTGATAAATACGATCGTCGCTTGTTTCTACCCTGTGGTCTCGCTGTGGCAGGACTCGGATATGCATTATTGCTATTCACTCCTTTATTTGGAGACTATAGTATCTCCATTTTGGGAGAGTCATTTCCTATTAAATTCCTTTTTATGGCATCTGCATTATTTGTTAATGGCATTGGAATGAGCGTTGTTCATCCCACTGGATATCCCATTATTTCCCGAAATGTTCGTGCAGAAGTAAAAGGAAAATTTTACGGTATGTGGGGTAGTGCCTCCAAGCTTGGGGATTCTATTGGTCCTGCAGTATTGGGTCTGTTTTTCTTATTCTTTGTTTGGACCGATATCCTCTTACTTTTGGGCATTATCGGAATTGTTTATGCAGTTATTCTTTATGTTGGACTTGGTAGATATGACACTTCACCCCTCCGCTCTTCTGCCACTAAAAACTCTTCTAAATCGCAGACTTTTTCCAAATCACTTCCACCACGAAGGCAATACATTTATCCCTTCCTCGCAGTATTTTCTTTCTTTACGATCTACTCTTTTGTAGCTACTGGAGTGATGGCATTTTTACCCGAATTCATAATCCGTGAATATTCTTACACTTTGACAATTGGATCTCTATTTATCACCCCCGAATCCACCGCAAGTTTCTATCTAGCAGCTCTATTATTCATCGGAGGGCTGGCACAGCTTCTCACCGGAGAACTAGTCGACCGCTACGATGCAAGAAAAGTAATTATCATCTTTGTTATTTTTTCAGCATTTTTCACAGCTCTATTCTCTGTACTTTCTTTAAATCCTCTCTTACTTTTCCTCGTTTTGGGGGCCATGGGCATTAGCTTCTGGGGAATCAGTCCCGCACGGGATTCTCTGCTTAGCGCTATCACCCCCCCCGAACGTGAGGGGAGGACGTTCGGATATCTTTGGACTGGAATTTTTATCTTTTCTGCGTTTTCTCCCATCGTCATTGGATATATAGGCGACAGCCTAGGATTGCGATTCGGGTTTAGCATGCTATCTCTCATGACTTTACTTAGTCTTTTCCCCATTTTATTCCTCTTCAGTCGTTATTCAGACCTTTCTTTGAAGTAATTTTCTTCCATTTGAGCAATTTTCCTCAGAAATTCTATACGGCACCAGACGATTACTAGATCGGCATTAACTTATATTGTAAAACAAAATCAAAAACATGGTCTCTCAAAAAGAGAGGACTCATACGCGAGAAAATGAGCCCGAACCAATAGGAAATTATGAACAATTGCTAGAATATTTCAAAGAAGCACGTGACCGGGTTCATCTCCCCCATGTAACCAAATCCACCGATGTCCCTTGGCAAATTGGCAGGAATGGGACCTCAAAGTATTATTCAACTCCTTTTATGAATACGGTTTTACCAGACTGGTATATCTTTAGAAAAACAATCCGAGATAAAAATGGAAGGCATACCCACCAAGGCGGGTTAATAATTTTTGGCTTGTATGGGGAAGGGGAATCTTTAGTCGACGACGAACGTGTCCCTTGGGGCAAAGGAGATCTGTTGATTTTACCCGTAAAACCAGGTGGGGTGGAACACCAACATTTCAATATGAGAGGCCCCGACGACCCCGCGGAGTGGCTTGCGATGGTGGACATACCTTTCCTAGAACTCTTGGGAGCTCAACTTACTCAAAATGAAACTTACAAAGAATGGCAAGAAAAACACGCCCACATGATGGCTGCAGACGATTTCGAGGATTACAAAGATGAGTATGATCAAGTCAGCGATCTTTTCGGAAATTTCGACTTCGACGATTGGCTCGACTATGAACCCCCTTCTTCTGAATCTATTAAAACATATTACGACGCATCCATTGTACACCGAGATTCTTATCGAAAAATGGTGGCTAAAGCCAGGAAAGCAGGCAACTGGGCTATTGTTAGGGGTAAAGACCTCAAGTGGGAAATAAATCCTCAAGGAAAAATGAAATGGTATTTGCACCCTGCAATGGAGGACCGATCTGTAATTTCTTCACAATTTGCAGTCCAAGAAATACCCCCTGGCAGTCGTAGTGGAAAACAACATCGACAAGGCGGACAAGTCCATTACATCATGGAAGGTGAGGGATACACTGAAATTTCTGGCCCCCGTTACGAAGGAACCAAACGCTTCGATTGGGAAGCAAAAGATTACTTGGGTATTCCTGTTATTCCCGAAGGACTCGCAATCCAACACTTCAATAAAGACCCTGAAAAACCCGCAACTTTCATCGTATCTGAATCTACACGGTATCTATCTCTTGGATATGACCTAGGAAGTGGATTTGTACAGTTGGAGAACTGCCCCGAATATGACGCACTAGATGACTCTGAAAAATCTGTTGTTGTATAATCGACCCTTTTTACTAGCTTAACTTTTCAAACGCATTTTCTAGGTGCTTTCCTTCCACCAATACTACAGTTTTGTAATCTTGTTCCCTTATAGCTGCTAATTTTGCTTCTTCACAGAGAGATGCCAATTTGCCACCGGACCAACCTTTTGTCTTCTCTGAGACATTTTCAATTTCCTCTTCAGTTATTTTCGTTCCCACATTCTGTAGGTGTATCTTTATAACTTCCTTCCTACCTTCTGCACCAAGCTTTGGTAGGTGGATTATTTCCCCAAACCTGCTCGGAGAAAGCAACGATTCATCAATATCTTCAATTCTATCTGTCGTCCCAATAACTTTCACATCATGCTCTCTTAACCCATCCATTTCTGTTAAAAGCTGATTTATAACGCGAGTACTAACTGACTCCCCACCACCCTCTCCTATCTTGCGTGCCATTGCATCAATATTGTCTATGAGGACTACCGATGGGGCTGCCCTACGCGCGATAAGGAATGTTTCTTTTATAGCCTTTTCCGATCTTCCTACCCATTCACTAAATATGTCTGAAGACTCAACCTGTAAGAATGTCGCCCCCAAATCATTACCCGCCGCTTGAGCCAACGCAGTTTTACCTGTTCCTGGTGGTCCTACTATCAATATTCCCGGAGGCGTTTCTATCCCCATTTTTGCAAATATTTCTGCATTCTCTTGTGGGGCTTTAATCAATTCATGCAGTCGGAGTTTTGCTTCTTCCAATCCTCCTATATTTTCCATAGTCATTTTCGAATCTCGCGAAAGTGGACCTCTTAGAACTGAAGGCTGAACAGTTTTCAGTGCATGTTCAAAATCACTAATTGTAACTACTAGATCTACGAGTGACATTTCTTCTCTATTCGCAGGCCCATCTGAAGGAAACTGTCTCCTCAAAGCATTGACTCCTGCTTCTCTAGCCAGTTCTCTTATATCTGCCCCTGTGTATCCATTCATTCTCTGGGCAAGCCCTGGCACTGCTTCAGAAAAGTTTTCTTCTAATAGCATTCCTCTAGTGTGTATCCTCAATATCTCTTCACGTGCATCTTCATTAGGCGGTCCTACATACAGTTCTCTGTCAAATCTCCCTGGGCGCCTCAAAGCAGGTTCTATTGCATCAATCCGATTGGTGGTTGCTACCACCATCACACCTTGGATCGACTCCAAACCATCCATCAGCTCAAGTAATTGTGTTGTAACTCGCAAATCCGTAAATGATCCTGTGTCATCTCTATTCGGGGCAATGGAATCTATTTCGTCAATTAAAACTATAGAGGGTAAAGAATGGCTTGCCGCATCAAAAATACTCCTTAATTTTCCCTCCGTTTCTCCGTACCCTGAACTAATAATACTAGGCCCATTTATGTAGTGAAAATTGGCATCTAATTCATTAGATATGGCCTTGGTCATTAGTGTTTTCCCCGTCCCCGGAGGACCGAATAAAAGTACCCCTCTAGCAGGATTTATTCCAATCTCTTGATACACGTCTGGGAATTTTATTGGATATTCAATTAACTCCCTTATATGCTGTAATTCTTCTCCAAGTCCCCCCACATCATCAAAAGTAGTTTCTCTAGCCGTACCCCATGTATCAAAAGCATACTCAACTTCCACTTCTGTACTCTTGTCAATAATCCCACTATCTGGCTCTGATTCTAATATCTTAAATGCTGTTGCAGACCCCTTCCCTGGAAGTGCTATGTATTCAATTACTCCTTGATTAACCAATTTTCCTCTAGCAACAAAACTCTCTTTTATATATTCTGAAAGTTGGTCTGCCTCTACTCCCGACACATCTGACAACGGTGCAAATTTAACAGAACTCACCACTTCCACTTCCGTTTGCTCAATCTCAACCATTGAACCGATTGATGTTTTGATTGCCCCTCTGATCCCTCTATCCAATCTAATATATCCCTTTCCTTCATCCCCTTCCTTAGGGGTCCCAACATGCGCCAACGCAAACTTCCCGCTGGATGTTTTTACCAAAATAGTATCCCCCACCTCAATTCCTTCTTGTTCCATAACCGTCGAATCGATTGTCACTTGCCCCCCCATTCCATGTTGGTGCCCTGTAGTTTCTACCTGTAGAATAATTGCCATACATGAAATTCTAGTATCTCCAATATAGATCTTCCTATGTCGATCCAAGAATAGTCAACCGTCGACTTAATAATTCTCTAATATTCATTAAAGACGCATTCCCTGCCATTCTCTATCCATCATCATTATAATGTACCGCGTACTACCTCCTCCCATGGCAGATCAGAAAGAAAGAACCCATATTAGAGAACAAGAACCAGAACCAGCTGGTTTCTATGAAAATTTTCTTGAATATTTGAAAATAATCCGAGACCGAACAGAGCTACCTCATGTAACCAAGTCTTCTGATGTCCCTTGGCAAATCGGGAGAAATGGGAGGTCTAAATATTACTCGACCCCTCTTAAACCAGACGCGGTACTTCCTGACCGACTTGTTTTTAGAAAAACCATCGAAGATAGAAACGGTCGTCACACCCACCAGGGTAGTCTTGTCATCCTTGGGTTGCGGGGATCTGGAGAAACATTAGTTGACGACGTTCGCCATCCCTGGGGTCCTGAAGACCTCATTATTCTTCCTATAAAACCAGGTGGAATTGAACACCAACATTTCAATATGAGGGGTCCTGACGATCCCGCAGAGTGGATTGCGTTTATTCATGTGCCCTATCTAGAAGAACTTGGGGCGGAGCTTACTCAAAACGAAGTTTACAAAGAATGGCAAGAAAAACACTCACACATGATGGCTGCAGAAACCTTCGAAGCTTATGACGATCACTATGATTTGTTCCTAGACTTTGATTATGCAGATTGGGCCGACTACACTCCTCCTAAAAAGACCAACACATTATACGACGATTTAGTTGTTCTACGAAACAACTACCGAAAAATGGTTGCCCAGGCCCAAGAAGCTGGAAATTGGGCTGTCATTAGAGGTGATGATTTAGAATACGAGATCAACCCTCAAGGAAAAATGAAATGGTATCTGCACCCTTCATTTGAGGATAGGTCCATGCGATCTTTGCTGTTCTATATCCAGGAAATTCCACCTGGTAGTCGTAGTGGAAAGCAACATAGACAAGGCGGTTTGGTTCACTATATACTGAAAGGAAAAGGGCATACTATCATAGATGGGGCCCGATACAAGGATGGGCCAAAACGTCTCGAATGGGACTCAGAAGATTATATGGCAATACCTCTATCTCCCGAAGGATGCCAGTTCCAACATTTCAACGACGATCCTGAAAACCCAGCAAAAATAGTTGTTACAGAACCCTCTCACGGATATGAGCTCGGGTGGTTAGATCTGGGGTGTGGATTTGAACAGTTGGAGAACTGTCCAGAATACGACGCACTCGACGATTCTGAAAAATCAACAGCAATATAATCTACTTTTCAAAAGTATAAAATTTATATCCTCTTCTCTCCAACACACCTCTATGTTAGATTACGCAGCCATACAAGTTTCAATGAAGGGATGGATGCAAACCGAACCTGCGACAAAAAAAGAGCTCGAGTATGCGGCAAAAATTCCACCTGGGATGTATGAGGTCTATTCTAATAAGTTAGACGTGGCACTCGATGAAGCTAGAACGGTATTTGTTCGAACTGGGGTTTCGTCATTACTTCGATCTGGAGATTTAGTAGTCGGGTTGCATAATGCAAAAGGAGATCTAGTCACTGCTAGCTGTGGCACTTACATCCACGCTGCTATAGCCCAATTGCCCGTAAAATATATAATTGATTTACATATCAACGGAAACTCCAATGTCAAAGTGCGCCCTGGAGATATTTTCTACACCAATGAAGCACTTGTTGGCGGTTTACATAATCCCGATCAAATCGCAATTATGCCCATTTTCTTTGAAAACGAATTGATAGCTTGGAGCTCTGCTGCAGTCCACCAACCAGAAACAGGAGCTATTGAGCCCGGGGGCATGCCACAAACAGCAACCTCTCGACACGACGAAGGCATGCGTCTCACTCCAATTAAAATCGCCGAGAATTACGAAATTAGAGACGATTTGATGGATATGATGGTCAATTTCATTTCTCGGGCACCCCTGATGCAAGAAATAGACGTCCGAGCAAGGTGCACCGCTACAGACAAACTACGCCATAGGGTCCTAGAATTGGCCCAAGAAATTGGACCCGAACATCTCCACGGACTCTTCCGAAAAATGATTGATGCTGCAGAATCGGGAGCAAGGGCTAGAATCTCTTCTTGGACCGATGGGGTCTACAAATCCGTCGCTTTCGTCGATACTACTGGCAAAGATGAAACCTTGTTAAAAGTTGCATTATCTGTACACAAAAAAGGAGATTCAATCCATCTAGACTTCACTGGAACATCCCCCGAGTGTGACGGATCTTACAATACCTATGGACATGGTGTAGCTGCATTTCTCGCAACATATCTGTACCCCTACGTTTTCTATGACCTTCCTGTTTCTACCGGCACTTTGGTACCTTTCACTTTTGAAGTGCCTGATGGTTCTCTCCTTAATGCTGGGCCTGAGAAATCTGTTTGTAATTGCGTTTATTTAGGGAGATCTGTTATCTCTCTTTGTTTCGACGCTTTCACACGCTTACTTTATTCCACAGATCCTGCACGTGCTGTTGCAGCCCCTAGTGCTCATTCAGGAGGTGGGTCTTTCAAAGGAACCAACAGTATCGGGACAAAAGTAGCAGATGGATTCTCTTTCACACTTAACACCGATGGCCAAGGGGCGCGCCACGACAAAGACGGTATGAACGCACACGGATTCTTTTACTCTCCCTGGGGAAAAACAAACAATCTTGAAGACTTTGAAGAGCATGGAATTTTCCTTGGGCTGACAAGAAGGCATTTCAACGATGCACATGGGTTTGGTAAATATAGAGGTGGAGTTGGAACTCAAAATGTCAATGTAGTCCTTTCCGGTCCTGTCGAAGTAACTTCTCGTGGGAAAGGGTCTAGAATTCCCCATGACAATGGTGTATTCGGGGGGTATGCCTCGACCTCACTACCTGGAATATCTATTATTGGGAGTAACGCACTAGACCTTTTAAAGAATGGAATTGATTTCCCAGTTTCCGTCCGAGAAATGGTTGTTGACAAATCCATTTCTGGTGATTATCGGTTTGAACGGATTAATCGGAGCAATAGGACCCTCGAAACGGGAGATATTTGGATAACTCTCTCTTCTGGAGGCGGTGGTTTTGGAGATTCGCTCGAACGTGATCCTGCCGACGTCCTTTCTGATTTAAATAAACGTCTTATCTCCGAATGGACTGCAAAAAATGTTTATCATGTTTGCATCCGAGACGGCGTTTTAGATCTAAATGAAACCTCTAAACTTAGGACTGCAGAATTACAATCCCGTCTATCTCGTGGAACTGCGTACGGCACCTTTTCTAATACTTGGTCTAAACAAAGCCCTCCAATACCCGTTTCTACATTTTAGCCCACTTTTTGCTTTTTTCCAAATATACAACTTTAATTACTATTACAGATCTCTACACCTTCATGGAACCTTCTGATTTTTCTGGAAAAACTATTATTGTTACAGGGGCTGCAAATGGAGTTGGGAAAGCAATAGCAACCCGTTTTATGAACGGCGGCGGGAATGTTGTGGTCGCAGATATAGACTTAACTCAAGCAAAAGAAACCGCAGAATCTCTCAATGGATCTGGAACTCCACATGCAATACAAGTAGACGTGAGGGACGAAGCGTCTGTCAAATCCATGGTCGATTTCACACTCAAAAACTGTGATTCTCTTGATGTACTAGTCAATAACGCAGGAATCTTTCAAAAATCAATCCCTTCCATTGACCAATCACTAGAAGAATGGAACCGTGTCATGGATGTCCATGTACAGGGAACCTATTTATGTTCGAAAATAGCTGCAATCCCTATGTTGGAACAAAAACAAGGTGCTATCGTAAATATCTCTTCAAACGCCGGATTTGCTGCATTTCCATATCGAACTGGGTATAGTACCGCAAAAGCCGCGATCAACATGTTAACAAAAGTATTTGCCATTGAATGGGCTTCTAGCGGAGTCAGAGTCAACGCAGTAGCACCTAATTTTGTAGAAAAAGACCGAACCACTGATAGAGCCCTTGGGACGGAAACTGTAAGGACAATAGGTGGTGGGGCCGATTTAGATTCAATTTTAGCACGAACTCCAACTCACCGCCTAACCTCGCTCAAATCTATCACAGAATCTGTTGCATTTCTAGCTTCTGATAAAATCCCAGACGTTACTGGTGCCATTCTTCCTGTTGATGGTGGGTGGACCGCATACGGTTACTATTGAACTTCATTAAATTTTTATCCTCCATCTGCCACTACTACATATGGTATCTGTCGAAATCACTCCTTATCTAGATATAAACTTAGATTCTGAAATGTGGGTCTGTAGCACTTGTGATGGCGATTTGGTAGCTTGCGATTCAAATTATAAAATTGGATGTGCAGTAGCAGAAAGAGATCCTTCTGAAGTGCACCATTCCGAGATCGACTCTGACTATAAATTCGCCCCCGACTCCAATTGGTGCAAAATTATTGAGTTTTATTGTCCTCATTGTGGAGTTATGATTGAAAATGAATACCTACCTCTCGGTCACCCCATAACCCACGATATAGATATAGATATCGACAAACTTCGTAAGAAAATATCTGGAAATTCTCATAACTTGCGTGTTAAACCATGACAAAAAAGCTTAACACAACCATTGATGTCGACATTGGTGGGACCTTTACTGACTGTTTCATCCGCTCAAACGGAGATATAGCCACTGGAAAGGCAGAAACTACTAGTCATGACCTCTCTCTTGGATTTCTCAATTCTATTGCTTCTGCATCTAGGGATCTAAATGTAGACTCAAACGACTTAATTGCCAACGCAGCTGCAATTCGATATTCTACCACTTTTGCGTTAAATAAACTAATTTCACGGAGTGGTTCAAAGATTGGAGTTCTTGTCACCAATGGGCTTGAAGATATAGTCGCCATTGGGCGTGGATCCCAATGGACCGATGGGATGACTGTACACGAACAACGAAACGTTTCACGTTCTGATAAACCCGAGCCCATAGTTTCTCAAGACATGATTGTCGGTGTCCGTGAAAGGATTAATTTCAAAGGCGAAATTCTACGGCCGATAGATGAGGCAGATCTTCGTGATAAAATAAGATATTTAGTCGAACAAGGTGCCCGAGGGTTCGCTGTGTGTCTCGCGTGGTCCCATCGAAATTCTCTCCATGAACAAAAAGTCAGGGAAATAATATCTGACGAGTACCCTGATGCATATCTTGGAAGTGCACCCGTATTCATATCTTCTGAAATCAGTAGAAAGCGCGGTGAATATGAACGTACGATCACAACCATGCTAAGTGCATATCTCCATCAGTCTATGATCGACGAGCTGTATGGGATCGGAGATGAACTCAGACAGCGCGGGTATGTTAGGCCACTCCAAATGATTCATAACACAGGTGGTACTGCAGAAATTTTCCGAACAAGTGCAATAGATACGTTCAAAGGAGGCCCCGCTTCAGCACTGGTCGGTGGCTCTTATCTTGGTAGTATCTATGGGTATGAAAATGTGATTGCAGCAGATATGGGGGGGACCAGTTTCGATTTGTCCTTGATCGCCGGGGGGTCTTCTCGAACTTACAATCTTGAGCCCATTGTAGATCGTTGGAGGGTCCACAGCACCATGCTTAAAAGCCAATCTATAGGCGCCGGCGGGGGATCAATTGCACGAGTAAGGGTGGATCTAGACAACAAAATAGAAGTCGGACCCGAGAG
>JAPYRM010000020.1:2242-10799 GCA_029941175.1 Halobacteriales archaeon | reverse complement strand
ACCTTGAGGTGCTCCATCCAAAGGATCAGATTTTTTACCTAGGCCTCTCGCCCTTCTCGCATATGTGGGATTTGACCACCGCTGCTTCTGGCGATCTTTCTTTAGTTTTCGTGCTGCGTATTTTCCGTTAGACATTATATTAGGTTGTGTTTCGAGTGTACATATTTAAAGGCCTTGTTTTTATGTTGTATCGTAGAGTATTATTTTTTGTTTTGTTTTAGAAGGGTTTCGATTGTGGATTTAAGCTTATTTGCGTAAGAAGTACTTATTCCAGGAAGGGCGCATAGGTCATCCTCTGATGCATTGGACAAAGACTCCAAAGTTGTGAATCCGGCTTCTGATAGTGCTTCTGCCTTTTTTGGACCGACGCCAGGAAGGTCTGTCAATTTAAATGTAAATTGTCCCGATTCCGTAGTGGGGTCGGGGGTTTTCGGTGAAGGAGGAGGTTTTGGCTTGCTTTTCTTTTTGAGGCCGGGTGGTACATGGGACCCATGACGCATTCGGAGTGAAACGTCTCCGGTTCCCAATTTGATTGGTTTGCCTACAATGACGTTTTCAGTTACTCCTTTCAAATCGTCTTTTTCACCATATACTGCTGCTTCGATTAAATGATTTACAGTTACTTCGAACGCGGCTCGTGCGAGGACGGAACCTTTAGTTCCCGATACACCATGCCGGCCTATGGATTCAATGGCCCCTGTAGAGGTCATCATGTCAGAGACCAACATGAGATGTCTGACGTTTACATCGTCGAGTCCTTGCCCATCTAGAGTAGACTTTGTTTCATTAATAATAGCCTCCCTAGCTGCTTCTATTCCCAAAGTTTGATTTATTTCATGAATGTTATTCGTAGTGGTTCGGGTGGCATCTACACCTTCTATTTTAAGAACTTTTTCGAATGCAGATCCCTCTGTGTAAAGAACGAATTCGCCTTCAGCATCGCCGAATACTTCTTTTCGGAGAACAACTCGATCTATGGATTCGATTCCTTTGAACACTAGAGTGCGGAGTGTAGATACTAATTGAAGTAATTCCCTGAAAGTGGTAGTGGTGGGTGCGACAATTATTTTATGTCCTTTCCTAGTGAGATTGACATCTAATTTTTCTTCTATTTTTGCCGCAACTTGATCGGGTTTCATTCCACGGGTGATCAGAGTTTTTTTATTGAGATTAATTTTAAGGTGCATCTCCTCTAGGTCGGTGGAGATAGTTCCAAGAGATATTAGAGGAGAGGCTTCAATTTCCCAAACTGCAGAATAGGCTTTTTCTTGATCATGGGCATAATCGTCTTCCAAATAAATTGTCATGGTAGGTGTTTTTGGGTTGCGACGGGCATCGACTATCTCAATTAAACGGGGGAGTCCTTGGGTAACGTCTATCTCTGCAACACCGGCGTAGTGGAAGGTGTTCATAGTCATTTGAGTTCCGGGTTCTCCGATACTTTGGGCTGAAACGGTTCCTACAGGTTCAAGAGGTTCAACGCGGGAACGAAGATAAACTAGTTCTACTTCAGTTGCTATAGATTGTGCTTGTGTTTTTGTAACTTTATCTAACTCTTGGAATGTGGAAATTAAATCTTCTTTGAGGCGGACGGGAAGATCTTTAGAGCTCACGATTTCTTGGATTGCACTTGTTACTTTTGCCATTATTAATTGCCCCCTTTTGAGGAATCGTCATGTTCAGAGAGGCGGGTGGGGCCACCTGATCTGACACTGAAACCAACTCCTTCTACTTGTGGGGGTGAGGTTTCTGGGTGAAGAACTCTCTGAGCAATTTCTGAAACATTAATTGAGAAATCGCTGCTATGAGAAACTAGAGTGGGGGAAAGTCCATCTTCACCGAATTCGAATTGAATGATTCTATTGTTACTATCACGAATTGTTCCGTCGTATTGGACTTCGAGTTCAGAAAGAGCGTTGATTAATCTGCGTTGGAGATAACCAGATTTAGAAGTCCTAACTGCAGTATCTACTAGCCCTTCTCGGCCACCCATAGCGTGGAAGAAAAATTCAGTAGGAGTAAGACCGGTAGTATAAGAATTTTCAACAAACCCACGCGCTGGTGCTGTGAGATCATTTCGGGGGAAATGGCTAAGAGTTCTATCTTCGTAACCACGGTTTATTCGTTCTCCGCGAACTGCTTGTTGACCTACTGCAGCAGCCATTTGGGTTAGATTAAGTAAAGAACCTCTTGCCCCAGATTGGGCCATAATAACAGCAGGGTTTATATCGGGAAAGTTCTGCTCTGCAATGGTCCCGGCGGTGTTTCGAGTTTCGCCTAAAACCCCCATTATTTTTAATTCGAGTGTTTCCAGTTCATTTCTCCCGGGGAGTGACTCTAACTCCCCATCTTCATATGATTGAATTAGGGTCGCTACTTGTTGATGGGCATCTATAATTGCTTCGTTTATTTGTCCCTGTGCAGTTTTTGGGATCGATTCGTCATCGATTCCTATAGAGAATCCAAAATGCATTATTGCCCTCATTGCCAATCCGGATACTTCATTGATGAAGACTCTTGCGCGGTTTGAACCGAATTTTTTGAAAATTGTATCGACGATGACACCTCCAAATGCACCAACACCCTTTTCATCGATTGTCCCACCGATCAATTGACCACTTTGAATTACAACAGTATCACCTACTGAAGAAGAAAACTCCAAGTCTAATTGCCGGGGTAAAAGTTCAGAAAAAATTGTCCTACCATACCATCGTTCGATTCCGTCATCCCCTACAAAGTCTGCAGGAGGCAACTCATCAATACTAGTGGTTCGAAGTAAATCCAATGCTTGGGTTTCGTTGAAGCTGGGGTTTTCATGAGTTAACAAATAAGTCCCAGTGATATGATCTTGAATTGCCCCAATAATATTTTCTCCGAATCGGGGGGAGAGTATTTGTTCTTGTACTCGCATGAGTACACGTGCTTCGGCCCTTGCTTCTTCATTCTGCAATGCGTGGAGATTCATTTCGTCCCCATCAAAATCTGCATTATAAGGGGGACAAACAACTGTGTTGAGTCTGAAAGTTTTGTGGGGCATGACTACAACTTCATGTGCCATTATAGACATTCTATGAAGGGAAGGTTGGCGGTTGAATAGAACTATATCTCCATCGATCAAATGGCGGTTAACGGTCCAACCAACCTCGATTCTTTCAGCAAGTTCCGTACAGTTTTTCTCAGTTACTTTGAGTCTCCTACCATCTTCACGGGTGACATAATTTGCACCAGGGTGGACATAGGGACCGTTTTGGATATAAAGACGTACAAGTGCCATATTGGAATCATTTATTATCATAGTCTGTGTCATTTCTATCGCGACAGCTTCGGGCACGCCCACTTCATTTAGGGAAAGTGTGGGGTCGGGACTGATTACAGTACGTGCAGAAAAGTTGACACGTTTTCCAGACAAACTCCCACGGAATCGGCCTTCTTTTCCTTTTAGACGCTGGGAAAGTGTTTTCAAGGGACGGCCAGATCTGTGACGGGCAGGGGGGGTTCCAGAAATCTCATTGTCCATGAAAGTGGTTACGTGGTATTGTAACAATTCCCAAAGATCTTCAATGATTAATTGAGGTGCCCCAGCTTCTCGGTTTTCCATGAAACGTTGGTTGATACGAATTATGTCTACAAGTTTATGAGTGAGATCGTCTTCGGATCTTTGTCCATTGTCTAGGGTTATCGAGGGGCGAGTGGTGACTGGAGGAACTGGAAGAACTGTCAAAATCATACATTCGGGCCTAGAATGAATAGGATCGATCCCCAATAGCTCTAAATCATCGTTGGGTATGTCTTCGAACCAATCGCGAATTTCGGATGGCATTAGCTTATTGGCATCTTTTACTGTGAGATTGGTTTTGAGTGCTTTCTGAATTGCAATTCTATTTTCTTCTAGAGGTCGGAATTCGCCAGAAATTATTTGGTTAATTCGATCTAGAGGCATTTTTGTTAGTTCGGATAGTTCTTGAGGAGAAACACCAGTGGAAGTTTCGTCCTCGGGGTCGGGTTGCATTGCTTCGAGAATTAGATTGGGATAATCGATTGAGAGAACATCTTGTACTTCGTAAAAAGTTGTGGGTTTTTCATGTTGAATATCATATTGTGGTGCACCACAATCGGGATGAGGACAAAGGTCATGTTTCTTTGTCATTCTAACGATATCTTTAGCCACAGTTTCCGGAGAAAGTATTAGCGTTGAAGCACGTTTGTAGTTCTCTTTTATACCAACTTTTTCTTCGTCGGTTAAGAGTATTCTAGAACATTTTCTACAGGTCGTTCGAAGAAGTCTTCGGATGAGTTTTGAAAAGCTGACATGTATAACCGGCGCGGCGAGTTCGATGTGTCCGAAGTGCCCATTGCAAGAACCTGCCCTCTGTCCACACGTTCGGCATTCCAAACCGGGGTCTATTACACCCAGTCGAGGGTCCATGAGCCCCATATCAATGGGGAATCCGTCGTCGTCGTAAGTGTCTGCAGTTATTACTTTGGTTGCGGACATTTCGCGATATTCGTCGGGGTCCATCAGACCAAAGGTGATTGACTTAATTTCTTTTGGTGTTTGTATTGTTCTCATAATTGATCAGTAAACTGAATAATCTAGTTGTAATCGAGGTGCGATCCCGAGAGCCTTCATTTCATCTAGAAGAAGCTTGAATGCATAGCTCATTTCTACCTCATGTATATCTGTTTCCTCTCCGCAATTAGGGCAATACACACGGTGGTGTGCTCGGTGTTCTACTGCCACCATGCCGCAAGAGCCACAAACGGGAATGGATTCGCGATCGGACTCATCTAAGAGACGTTCTTTCAACGTTAATGCTGCCCCATGTCCGATAAGTACATCACGTTCCATCTCACCTACACGAAGCCCACCTTCGCGGGCACGCCCTTCGGTGGGTTGTCGGGTTAGGACTTGGACGGGTCCACGTGATCGTGAATGTAATTTATTGCTGACCATATGGTAGAGTTTATGATATAGAATGACTCCGACAAATATATCAGCTTGAATTTTTTCTCCAGTGACACCAGAATGCATCGTCTCTTTTCCGGAAGACATGAATCCATGATCTTCTATTGATTGTCTAAGGCTATCTCCGTCCTCTCCAGTAAATGCAGTTCCGTTGACTCTGCGTCCTTCGAGAGAACCCACCTTCCCACCTAACATTTCGAGAACGTGTCCAACGGTCATTCGAGAAGGGAGAGCATGGGGATTTATGACTAGATCGGGTACGACACCTTCACTAGTAAAGGGCATGTCTTCTTGAGGGGCTATATGCCCTAGTACTCCTTTCTGACCATGCCTAGAGGCGAATTTATCACCTAGTTCTGGGATTCGTTGGTCCCGAACGCTTACCTTTGCTAATTTGGATCCGTCTTCACCTTCCATTATAGTTACAGTATCGACAATTCCGCGTTCTCCAGATCGCATTGTCACGCTCGTTTCTCTTCGTTTCTGAGGAGATAACCCACCCATGTCATTAGGCTCTTCTAAGAATCTAGGAGGGGATGTTTTTCCCAGCAAAACGTCGTTCTCATGGACAGTTGTTTCTGGTTCGACTATTCCATCTTCTGATAGATGGGCGTAATATTCCTCACCCCTAGCGCCTCTAATTTCTTGGTCTGGTATCTCAAATCGGTCTTCTTGTCCACCAGGATATCTTCGTTCTGATCCTTCATAGGTTCTGAAAAAGTGAGATCTGCCTAGTGCTCGGTCGATAGAACCTTGGTTCATGACTAGAGCATCTTCTATATTGAAACCTTCGTAAGACATTACTGCTACAACAAAGTTCTGTGCTGCTGGACGGTCGTCGTATCCAATTTGTTGCGAGGTTTGAGTAGTTACTAGAGCTAATTGAGGATATTGAAGTAAATGCTGTCTAGTGTCGGGCCTGATTCGGTAATTTGCTGCGCACATCCCTAGAGATTGCTTCATCATACCAGAACCCATCGTGATCCTAGGAGAAGCGTTGTGTTCAGGGTAAGGCACCATGCCCGCCCCTATTCCAAAAATCAATTGAGGGTCAATTTCCATGTGAGTGGTTTCTGGAGAAATGTCCTCTTCATTAAGAGCAACTAAAAGATCTTCTTCTTCTTCTGCGTCAATGAATTCGATCCGCCCACCCTTCGTTAAATCAGAGAAGGTGATCGCCCCTGAGTTGAATTGATCCATTTCTTCACGGGTGATAGATAATTCACCGTCAATTACAACTAAAAGAGGCCGTCTAGCTCGCCCAGCATCGGCATTGACTATGACTTCGTTTGTTCCAGCGTTATAGGAAACATTTACCATACCGCTCATGGAATTGGATCTTCGGAGATTTTTGAGTCGGGATACAAGGACATGTGGTTTTGGATGAGTTCCGACGAGACTACCACTCAAGTAAACTTTTGCTTCTCTTACCATGATTAAGACGCCTCCTCTTCGAGGGAAACGGCGTTTGGATTTAATTCGGCGAATCCAGGAAGTCGGTTGACACCGAGTGAAAAGAGTTCGTGTACGAGTTTCTCGGAATCAGGAACAGATTGGGAAAGTTCCATTGACTGTGCAAAATTCTTTACCAAGCCGCAATTAGGTCCTTCTGGAGTTTCGGAGGGACAAATTCTACCCCACTGGGTAGCATGAAGGTCGCGAGCTTCGAAATGTGGTTGGCTGCGCGAGAGTGGACTCCTTAGACGCCGTAGGTGTGATAAAACTCCCATGAAATCAGTTCGGTCGACTAGTTGGGAGACTCCAGAGCGCCCTCCAACCCAATTGCCGGTTGCAAGCGGGTGTTCTAGCCGTTCTGTAAGGACGTCTGATCGTACGACAGTGCTAACAGTGAGATTTCGATTTCGCATATGTGCACGTTCTAGTTGGTACTTTACATCTCGGGCGAGTTTGTTTAACGCAGTTCTAAATAGATCCTGCATCAAATCCCCAGATACTTTCAAACGTTTATTGGAGTAGTGATCCTTATCGTCGGGGGCACGGCGTCCCAATGCGAGTTCAAAGCAAGCTTCTGCCATCCTACAGAGATAATATGCTTTAGCAATTCGAGTATCTTCATCGGAAAATCCAGATTGATGTAAATGTGGAAGTAGATAACGGTCGATAATATATGTTGCTCGTTTTAGTTGATAATTTCGTCCTTGTCCGCTTGCGACGCGGCTACCTAATTTCTGAATTGCTTCTTCGTGAGTTTGTACAGTAGCTTCCTCGAGATTTTCTAACATGAATTTGATAACCTCGGGATCATCTGAAACTCTTTTTACAATTTCTTCGTCGCGTTCCAATCCAAGTGCACGTACCAGCGTCACGAAATTTACAAATCCAGAGATGCTAGGGAAATTAACTTCAAGTATGCCGCCACGGGATCGTTCGACTAGTACAAGTGCACGGTATCCACGGCGTTGGCTGAACGTCTTGGCTACTTGGATTTGATCACCATACCGGGAATCATACTCTGCTATGATTTTATTAGGAGAGAGATCTTCAGACGTCATTAAAACGCGCTCAGAACCATTGACTATAAAATAGCCACCAGGGTCTTCGGGGTCTTCTCCGATTTCGATTAATTCTTCGGGTGTAAAATCAGAAATATTGCAAACATTGGACCTCAACATGATGGGCATTCTTCCGATCTTAATTTCAGATTTGTCTAATACTGTGGCATGGTCACCGCGACCTTGTAGGATGCTCATTTCCATGAATAAAGGAGCAGAATAGGTGAGATTTCGCAGTCGAGCTTCCTGAGGGTATAGAATATCTTCAGAACCATCTGCTTCCCGTACACGGGGGCTAGTTACTCTTATATTCCCTAGTTCGACATAGATGGGAGGAACATCCCCTTTGTCCCCAATATCTGTTTCGATTACTTTTTTTTCAGTAACTACATCTTGCATCCCATGTTCAAGAAAAGAATTGAAGGAACGAAAATGGTGTTCGGCGAGACGTGATTTTGAGAAATAAGATTCGGATAAAGCGCGCCGATCATCAGTAGTGAGTTTCATGTGACCACCAGCCGATAGACGGTTGCCGTATCAGTTGTTCTAGAGTTCCTAGTAATCTTGATGATATCTCCTACAGAAACATTAGGTGGCAATGCAGAATCCGAAAGTTTTATTTTTGGAAGATCTGATGGACGAATCCGATACTCTGCGAGCAGGGAGGCGGATTCATCTTCGTTCAAGAGTTCATGCAAAGGTACAAGTTTGTGATTAGATCTATCAGACATAGTTGCTTTTAAAGTAGGGGGTGTGGAGGCGTTGCTCACGAAAGATTGTACTTATGTTAGAGGACCACCCATTTAAAACTTGTTAAAACAAACGCACAGCTAAGTGTGCGGAACGAGATTATTCAATGATTCTCGTCACTGTGGGAGTGTGGGAACTCGACACACATATAGTTTTCCGGCCACAAACCTCAAAAACCCTTCAACACCTTTTTTAAAAACATGTTTTTTTAAGAAACCATCGAAGGAACATATAGTTTTTCTAGATATGGGAAATGTTTTTGCAAAGTTTTAAGTTTAAATGCGGGGTAGCTTGCAGCGCTGTTGATTAAAATCAAGATAGTAATATG
>JAPYRM010000020.1:0-2232 GCA_029941175.1 Halobacteriales archaeon | reverse complement strand
GTGTAGTGGCCTATCATACGACCCTGTCACGGTCGTGACTCGGGTTCAAATCCCGGTCCGGGCGTTTTTTGGAATTTATGCGATTCTATTTCTAAAATGAATGAATGAAGAGGTCCTGGTGGAGAAAAGTTATTCGGCGACTTGACAGATGGATAAAGCGGTTGCGGCGAACATCTTAGCTGCTTTAACTAACTCGTCTGGGCTCAATGATCGGCGGGTTATGTCTGAGTGTTCAGGTCCAGGTCCAGGTCCACATTTAACGCAAGGTATCCCATGTTCGTGGTAGATAATGACATCGTGCCAGCGGCTATGTTGTTCCCAATGAAGAGGTATTGGCTCCTTTTCATATACGGTCCTATATGAAGTTTCAATGTGATTTGATAAATCTTCAACGAAGGACGCCTCTGGTGCAGTTCCAGTTTGGGATCGGTAACACACTACATCAATTTCTGGGTCGAGTCCTCTGACGAATGTTCGGAATTCTTTTTCCACATCTAGAGGAGATCTAGCCGGCGAGGTTCGGACATCAACGTACATATTGAGTATTGCTGGTTGATAGTTTGGTTTTGGAGGGGCACCTGATCTGATGGAACCCACATTAACATTGGGTCGTATTTGCCCCCGTTCGAATGTGTATACATTATCTTCGGTGTATTTTTCACCCCAAACGCGTATCGCATCTATGATTGGTAAGGCCTTGTATATCGGATGGCGTTCATTATCGATATAAGGGATATATGCAGGATGGCCTTTTACGGTTAGTTTGAAATAAAGAACTCCAGGGAGGGCATAACTTACTAACATTCGTGAACTTTCTACCACGATAGCATAGTCAGATGTGACTCCTGAATTGAGTAATTGTTGGGTCCCTATACCATGGCCTCTGTACTTTGGACCTTGGTATTGATCTATTTCTGCTTTCCCAGTTTCAGCTGCCACACCTGCTAAGATTAAATCATTGTTAAGTTCCACGCCAGCATCCTTAATTGCTTTTGCAGCTATGAGAAACGTCGTTACATTTCCTTTACAATTGGAACTCCCAGCACCATATAGCCTCCCGTCTTCCATATAAGGTACGGGTTGCCAAGATTTATGTTTAGATAATTCACCGTAGACTAGATATTCGTCGTGAGGATCTAACCCTCCTTGGCTCGTGTCAAGGTGCCCATTGTACATGAGTGATTTCCCTTCTGCAGGGTTTACACCTTTTATCCTTCCTATGGCATTGTAACGCTCGGGGCCTATTTCCTGAAGTCTACCGGACAATCCATTTTCGGTCATCCACTGTGCCATAAATTCACCCACAGGACCTTCCCTACCAGGAGGGCTAGGAATGGCTATGAATTGTTTTGCTAGAGATAATGCTTCATCTTCGTCTATTTTTTCAAAAACTTTTTGAATTTGATCTTCCATGTGAAAATTAAATATAAGAAAAGAGTTAAATGTACCTTTTTTTAACAACATGTTTTTTTGGTGAATAACAAGCTAACTTTTTACTCTATGAATGAGGATAGTAAAGCTATGACCGAATTGTTATCAAGGGTTTTTATTATTACCACAGGGGGAACTATTCAAAATGACTTAAGCGTCGAGGGATATCTATCGGGAGAAGAATTAGTGAGTAGAATTCCTGAAATTCAAGAAATTGCAGAAATCACTGCTGAAGACATATCAAGCGTTGGGAGCCATCAGATGACCTCTGATATCTGGTATGCACTAGCTAATAGAATCAACATGATAGCAGATTCAGAGTATTGCCCAGATGGTTTTGTGATAACAAGTGGATCAAATACCTTAGAAGAGACGGCTTATTTCTTAAACTTGGTATTGAAAACTGAGATTCCGGTTATCTTGACTGCATCTCAAAGGAATCATGGTATGGTTGGGAATGATGGGGATATGAATTTGCTTGCTGCAGTGAGAGTTGCCATATGTGAAGAATCTGTAAACAAAGGAGTTCTAGTGGTAGTGAATGACCAAATACATTCTGCACGAGAGGTAACTAAGGTAGTTACGAGCCGACCCGATGCTTGGTCGTCAGGGGACATAGGAGTATTAGGTTTGTGTGATAAATACGGGTATGTTCAGTACTACCGAGAAACTCAAAGGAGGCACGCACCAGATGTGATTTTTGATCTTTCTGATTCGAGTGCCGAAACATTTCCAAAAATCGTGGTGGAATACTCAATATCTAATGCAGATGGAAGTGGAATTCCTCATGAAATTGAAACT
>JAPYRM010000019.1 GCA_029941175.1 Halobacteriales archaeon | reverse complement strand
CCGTTCCTGGTGTAAAACTTACACCATGGGGTGGTGGTTCTTCTGAAATCGCATCTAAACTCATTGCAGAGTTTAAAGCAAACATCGTTAGTTCTGATGTAACTCTTTATTCACTTCCAACAGCACGTGCTGCTGCAAGTGCAGGTGTATATGTAGATTACACCAATGATCACTGGCTCAAACAAGTAGCCTCTGATCTTGGTTACCCAGCGGGTAGTTGGCAGTCTCCAGAGGCTCCAGCGTACGAATTCCCATGTTACGGACTTCCATACACCCTACACTACAACACAGAGCTTATGTCTGAGGGAGACGCTCCAAGTACATACGAAGAGTGGACCGGTTCCCAATACACAGGACAAGATGGATTTGTCATGCAAGATCCACGCCAGCTATCTTCAATCGGATCTCTATTCGCCACATTATGGGGCCTATGGGGAGAAGACAAGATGAGAGCATGGGCAGGAGACTTCATGAAAATTAAACCACAGTTTACCACTGGTAACACTGGTGCCTACAACGTATGTCTTTCTGGAGAGAAAGCTCTCTGTAACACATACATCAACGACCTTGTTGGACAAACAGCAGCCGGACAATCTATCCCAATGAAACTCAAATGGATCGACCCAGCATTGTCCTCAATGGTTCCACTCCACCTAACAGAAGGTGCACCTCATCAAGCAGCAGGTATGACTTTCTGTGCGTGGTTCATGTCCGAAGTTGGCCAAGAAAAAGTTGCAGATACCGGCCGTACACCGGCCCACGGACCATCCGCTGCGGCACATGCAGATTTCTCTGCATTTATCCCAGCGACTCAGGTTATTTTACCATACGCGTACAACAACCCCGTATATGGTGGAAAAACGTACATTCAAGAACCGGCAGCATTCCTGCCACTCTTTGAAGAACTCTTCTGAGTTCCGAGCGAAACCCGCTCTTTTTTTTCTACGAATAAGAGAGTAACAACTATTTTTATTGTTGAATAAAAATGCCGGTTCGCAGATTTGAACTACGGACGGCTCGATCTTCAGTCGAGTGCTCTCCCGGGCTGAGCTAAACCGGCTTAGTGTTGAATGGTAGAGAGTAAGAAAAAGGATTTCGAACTTTAAGGAACCAATTAAAGAGATTATTAGTAGAGTGGTAAAATTTGAGGAGGATCATGACAAAACTCCACCAAACCACTCATGTCGGATATGGCCCAATCTGTCCGGGGAGAGGAAGATTGCGTAGCCTTATCCAAATAAACTCAGATTGTCCGCAGGTATATAACTAGCTGTTATTGCAAGAATATTCAGAGGTATATAACTAGCTGTTATTGCAAGAATATTCAGAGAAAGAAGGGTTGTAAGTCTTATTCAAATGCTATGTTTTTAAGGAGGTCGCGTTTCCCAATTGCGGCGACTGCGTCGACTAGATCTTTTTGGTTCATAACAGTTCTATCTTCACTTAATGCCTCTAGTACGGCTTCTCGCAAGACGAGTCTAATGTCACTTCCAGAAAGTCCTTCCGTCAAATCTGCAAGGGCAGATGGGTCAAAGTTGTCAATTGACATGTACTTTGTTGTTACTTCGAATATTTTTTTCCGCATATTAGTGTCTGGAAGTGGGAAGTGAATTATATCATCGAATCTCCTCCAAGCAGCGGTGTCAAGTTGGTCAGGGTGATTTGTTGCCCCGATGAGGAGAACTTCGTCTCGGACGAGGCTTATTTCGTCTATACTTTTGAGCAGTGTATTTACAGCGCGTTTTAATGCCGCGTGTTCGTCCGATCTTCGAGTTTTTGCGACTGAATCGAACTCATCTACAAATAAAATACAAGGAGATAGACGTTTGGCGACTTCAAATGTTCGATCTATGTTTTTGGAAGTTTCACCCAAGTATTGGCTTGTCATCATGGAGAGTTTTACTTCCACAAAAGGCAAGCTAAGGGAGTGTGCCAACGCGCGTGCGACAGAGGTTTTCCCAGTTCCAGGTGGACCTATAAACAATAATTTCCCGACTTCTCGAAGTCCAATTTTTGACAGAAAATCACGGTTTTTTATCGCTATGCGAATTTTTTCAAGCTCACCTATTTGGTTGGAAGTCAATACCAAATCTTGGAGGGTTGTTTCTATTTCTTCTGGTGCTTTTATATCAACTAAATCTAGCATTTCTTGATCATCTTCGCTGAAATATTCAGATAAGAGACTATCAATCCAAAAACGGTCGGCTTGGATTGGTCTTTCTGAGGTGCTAGAGTCTTCATAAGAAATGTCTATAGAAGCATTTTCTTGAAAGACGTATGCCAATGTGGGGTTGGTAAGGATGAGATCTTTGGTTGTATTTTTTAGGAACCACTTTTCTGCGAGATCTAGTTGAGTTAAGCTCATTTCGCCACTGAAATTATCTTTATTAGTGAACATTAAATCACTGATAGAATTCCAGGGAGACTCAACCCCTGTTGCTTTTTTCGCTATATTCTCAGTTATCGATAGAGGGCGGTTTATTTCACCTTTTTTATCAAATGCTTTCCTGATTTGGGGAGGCAAATCTTCGGGGGTCAAATTCGATAGTTCGGTGTAATGTTTCGCTGTTAGTAATAGCTCAACAATGGCTACAGTGCTATCATTCATTCTCCGGGAAGTAGTATTCATAAGTTCATAAATACATCGAGATTGATGTAACAAAAAAAGAGAGATGTTTATGTCTAGAGAATCTGTTTAAGATAGTATAATGAGTGCTCAGATCAGGCCAGTCGTCGTTGCAGCCATGAGGACCCCTCAGGGGAAGAAGAATGGTATATTTTCGGAGATACGAGGAGAAGATCTATCTATTGAGGTAATTAATCAAGTTCTTCAAGCTACAGAAATTGGATCGGAAGAGGTTGACGATCTTATATGGGGATGTGCACTTCAACGGGGAGAGCAGGATAATAACATAGCTAGAATTATTGGGTTGATGTCCTCACTAGGAGAAAGTGTCCCTGCTACTACAGTTAATAGATGGTGTGCATCTTCGATGCAAGCTATAATGACAGGTAGTGATTCGATTAGTGCTGGACAGAGAGATTGTGTCGTTGCAGGGGGAGTGGAGCACATGACCCGAGTTCCTATGGAGGAAGGCGCTTCGTATGGGAAAATGTATCCAGGGTTTGTGCAAAAATATAATGTGTTTGAGTTGCACATGGGAATGACTGCAGAAACAGTTGCAATGGAATATGACATTTCACGGAAGGATCAGGATGAATATGCCCTCAGGAGCCACAAAAATGCTAATTTGGCTACAGAAAGTGATAAATTCAGGGAAGAAATTGTTCCGATAAAAGTAGAAGGTGAAGTGAAAGATAGCGATGAAGGGATCCGACGGGACACGTCCATGGAGAAATTAAAGAGGTTAAGACCAGTGTTCAAAAGTGATGGTACAGTTACAGCAGGTAACTCATCGCAGATTTCAGATGGTGCTTCGGTTATAGTGATAACGAGTGATGTGTTTGCAGAGGAGCACGGGTTGGAAATTTTGGCAACAGTAGAAACACATGCAGTTGTAGGAGTGGATCCACGATTGATGGGGATAGGACCTGTTCCCGCCACAAAAAAGTTGTTATCACGGATGGATAAGCAAATTGAAGACTTTGACTTGGTTGAATTAAATGAGGCATTTGCTTCTCAATGTTTATATTGTCAACGTGAATTAAAAATACCGGAAGAACGGTTTAATGTTAATGGGGGGGCCATAGCTATTGGGCATCCATTAGGGGCCAGTGGTGCCAGATTGCCAGTATCATTGATTCACGAAATGAATAGGAGGAATTCAAAATTGGGTTTGGCAACTATGTGTGTTGGATTTGGTCAAGGGGCTGCTATAGCATTTTCTAGAGAATAAATATGGAAGGAAGTAGACTTATTGCAACAGAGAAGATAATTGCTGTTTCGAGCCCTGGTTGTGAAAATCAAGTCGAGGGTATAAGGCATTGGGCATCGGAGAGGGGAATTGGTTTTCTGGCAATTGAGACTGGAGAAAATTTTGAAGAAGTGAAATCAGAATGGGAAGGGGGAATTGTGGGGATTACCATTGGAGGGGATGGGACATTTCTAGAGGGAGCGAGAATATTTTCGCCTATAAGGATTCCATTTATTGGGGTGGGGTCAGGGACATTGTCATTCTTAGCTCGTGTGGAACCAGAAGGAATATTTGATGCATTAGAAGAGATTTTTGCAGGGGAATCAAAAATAGATGAGCTACAAAGGGTTTCGGTGAAAATAGATTCTTTCGAAGCAGAGGGACTTAATGAAGTTGTCATAGGACATATCTGGCCTAAAAAACCAATTGAAAGAAAAATCAGTTCGATTGATGTGTTTGTGGAGGGAGAACATGTAGGAAAGTATGAAGGGACGGGTGTTGCGATAACAACTCCAACAGGATCTACGGGGCTTTCTCTATCAGCAGGGGGGCCGATACACCACCCAGT
This sequence comes from Halobacteriales archaeon, assembly GCA_029941175.1. Classification (GTDB taxonomy): domain Archaea; phylum Halobacteriota; class Halobacteria; order Halobacteriales; family Hikarchaeaceae; genus Hikarchaeum. Next base: position 6,538 of record JAPYRM010000019.1, on the reverse strand, counting down.
TTTGAATGAAACTATTCAATTGACACCATTACATACACACAATATAGGAGTGCGACCACTCGTTTTTGGGGCAGAAACAGAGCTTAAGATAATACCAGATACGGAGGTATATGTGTTGGTAGACGGGGGGCGGGCGACGAATCTTCTTAAAACAAAAAAAGTAATCACAATTACTGGTTCAAAAGTTCCAGCATATCTTATTAACACATCCCAAAGTAGAGGATTTTTCAATAGGTTGGGAACAAATTTAGGATGGGGAATTAGGGATCAAATTGGGGAGAGATATCAAATGGAGAAGGATGAGGAAAAAAGATTTGAAGAGACTGTTCTGGAACTAGCTGAGAGCGTTGCTAAGGGCGCAGGGGATGTTCTTAGAGAATTGCACCGAAAAAATGAGATACAGGTATTTGAAAACTCGAAAGGTGGAATGGTAACAGAGGCAGATTACCTTTCTGAAAATATAATTACATCTTTAATTAGAAATAAATTTCCAGATCACGACATTGTGTCGGAGGAAACTGTGTGGGAAGATAAGAATTCAAAGTACAGGTGGGTAATAGATCCATTAGACGGGACTGGGAATTTTATACATAGGAATCCCAATTATGCCGTTTCTGTTGCTTTGTTGGAAGAAAATGAGCCACTAGTTGGGGTTATTTACATTCCAGAAATTGATCAGTTGTATTCAGCTGTGAGAGGGGGGGATGCGATGGTAAATGGGAAAGTCATTGCAACGACAGACAGGGGAGAAATTAAAGAAAGTATGTTGATAACGGGTCATGACCCAAAAGGAGAATTGTTATCTAGTCTATATCCAATGGTCAAAGGGGTGAGAAGGCATGGTTCTGCTGCCATCAATCTAGCGTACTTGGCATGTGGAAGTGCAGATATTGTATGGGAGTGGGACACAAGCCCGTGGGATGTTGCAGCAGGGATATTGATGGTTAGGTGTTCGGGAGGGAAGGTTACGGGGAAAAATGGAGAAGAGTATGTGTTAGATTTTGAAAATGATAATATCAACGAATTGTTGGCATCTAACGGTCAGCTTCATTCAAATATTTTAGAGGAAATTAATAAAGGTTAATTGTGGGGATGTAAAAGTTTTATTGCCAATTTTACATCTTCTTTTCGCCCAAGAAGTGTGACATTATCTCCACGTTCCAGGACGAAATCTCCGTGGGGAATGATATCTTCACCATTACGTCTAACGAGTGCGATTAAACAGCCAGAAGGTAAAGTAGAAGCAATAGAGCTAACTGTTTTACCATTAATTTGGGAAGATGTTAATGTTATTTCTTGAACATCTCCTGTGCGGGTTAGTTCGGTCATCCAGGCGGTTAATGCGGGTCGTTCTATAATATTATCGATCGCAAGTGCAGTGGCGTGAGAAGAAGAAACTGCGATGACCCCTATATCTTCAAATTGAGATACATTGTCAGGATTATTAACTCTAGAAAAGATCATGTCAACCCCAAATTCATTTTTAGCCAGTTGGGATATGAGCAGGTTGGACCCATCGTCCCCGGTTGCTGCGATGAGTATTTTTGCATTGTTGGTTTTGGCCTGTTCTAGGGTTTTTTTGCGAGTCCCATCCCCAGTTAGTGTGGAAAAGCCACCTGAAGATAGTGATTCTATTTGAGATTCGTCTTGTTCTATGATCAAAATACTCTCACCACGATCGGATAGGCGGGCAGAAAGGGATCGGCCTACTCGCCCTCCTCCAATGATTATTACACGCATGGGTATCACATCTAAATATTCTGCTATATGCCTAGAGAGGCCGGCTTCTAATGAAACTGTTGTGAAAATGACCAGAAATACAGTTCCAACCAATACGTTTGCTTCATGGAAGAGACCAAATGATTGGAGCTGTATGGCAAATAACATGGAAATTGATGCGGGGATGATTCCACGGGGGGCAACTGCCATCATAAATATTTTTTCAGAAAGGGTGAATCGATTTCCAGTTACGGAGACATAAACAGATAAAGATCGGACCAATACTATAATTAAAATCACAACTAGTACGCCAGAAATACCTAGAGATAATAGAATTTCCAAGTCTAGTAGGGCTGCTAGAATTATGAAAATAAAAGATAGAACTAACAGCGTTATGTCTCCTTTGAATTCAGAAACCTCACGTTCGTAAGAGATTGATGAATTTCCTGACAAGATTCCTGCAGCTGCCGCCGCAACTATTCCAGACCCAGGTGTGATAGAATTTGAAATTGCATATGAAGCGAGTGCCAACATTAAAACTAATAATCGAGTTAGTTGGGGGGCACTGGAAGGTGGAATGAAAGATAATCTTAAGAAATTTATTAAAGCGAGTGCGGTTAAGATTCCAACTAATAACCCGACTCCAAATTTAAGAATAAAAATTGGGATGAGGTCGTAAATATTAATTGTTAAAGAAAAGGGATTTAGCAATATAGCTTCAAAAAATACAATGGCTAAAATTGCAGCAGTAACATCGTTTACTATCCCTTCTGTTTCGAGGATTGTGGCGACTCGTTCCCTAACAGGTACTACTTTTAAAATTGGCATGATGACGGTGGGGCCAGTGGCGATTAATAAAGAACCAACAAGGAGAGAAACCACCCAGTGTACGTTGAGTAAATAATGTACAAGTGCTGCAGTTCCGATTAATGAAATTCCAGCCCCAATTGTGAGAAGTTTTGCCGTCTCTATGGGAACTTTAAGGAGTTTTTGTATTCGGATGTGAAATGCCCCTTCAAATATAATTATTGCTACGGAAATGCCAACTATATCATTTAAAGCATTACCGAAAGAGAGAGGGTTTAGAATGTCAATTCCGTGAGGGCCGAGTAGGATGCCGAAGATTAGGAGAAAGACTACACTAGGTATTGAAAATCTAGCTGCGATTATTTGGGAGATCACTCCCGCTATAATTATAACCGAAAAGATAGTGATTAGATTTGCTTCGATCATAGTAATTTAGGAGAGGGGGTATGGAAAATTGAGGCTCAATTCAAGAATACATACTTTCAATCTCTTTGGTATATTTATTCAGGATATTTCTCCGTTTCTTTTTAAGAGAGGGGGTTAATAGATCGTTTTCTTCTGTGAATTCTTCAGAGATGAGACGGAAATGTTTGATTTGTTCATGTGGTTCGAAATTTAAATTTATTTCATCTATAATTTTTGAGAAATGATTGATTGTTTTTTGATCTGTGCATAAATCACCTATATCTTGGGTTGAAGGATCAGTTGTTATGTTTGGGACCAATAGAGCGGTGATGAATTTCTTTTCATCTCCAATGACAATACTCTGTTCTATAAACTCGTTTTGAGTGAGTGCATCTTCCAAGGGGGTGGGTGCTATATTTTTCCCAGTTGAAAGGACCAATATTTCTTTGATACGTTCTAAAAATGTTACATAACCATCGGGCTCTAGTAGGACCATATCTCCTGTTTTGAACCAGTCTCCATCGAAGGATTCTTTTGTTTCTTTTGGTTTGCCCCAATAACCAGAAAAAACACTAGGTCCACGGACGAGGAGTTCTCCAACCTCGCCTAAATTTGAAAACTCAGAATTTTTCCCAGAGGTAGGATCTATTTTAATTTCAAGATTGGACAAAGGGGGGCCAACAGATCCTATACGGGGTGCGTCGGGATGGTTGACGGTGATGACAGGAGAAGTTTCGGATAGGCCATACCCTTCCAAAACTAAAATCCCAGCGCCGTGGTATAGCGCGCATAGATCTTTAGAGAGTTTTCCCCCACCACTGATTAAAAATTGGATATTCCCCCCAAGGGCACTTTTGACTTTGGAGTAAACAAGTCGGTTTGCGATGGCATGTTTAAGAGAAAGGAGGGGGTTTAGATTGGTTGAATGTGCTTTTTGTTTAGCGATTTTAACCGCCCAGTTAAAAATACGTAGTTTTGCAGATGAAGCAGAGGCCTGATCTCGCATGGCAACATACATTTTTTCGTATACCCGGGGGACACTAGATCCCGCTGTTGGGCGGATTTTAAGAAAGTCTTCTTTGAGTGTATCGGGACTCTCTGCATAAGCTATTGCTGCACCACTTTGAAGCATCAAGAAATGCCCTGCCATTCGTTCCAAGATGTGGGATAAAGGCAAGAATGAAAGGATTCGTGTAGAACTATCAATGGTGGGAGCCCCAGATTTGCTTTTACGGGGGCCAAACCGTAATTGGGAATAATCAACATTAGATTTTATATTTGAATGGGTTAGCATGACCCCTTTAGGATCACCAGTCGTTCCAGAAGTATATACTAATGTTGCAAGGTCAGATGGAGATTGTGCGTCGATCCAAGATTTGTATTTGGAGGGTTTGAAAGATTTTTTACCAAGAGAATAGACATCACCAAGAGTAAGGACTTTTTTAGGTTGTTTTGAAATGAGTGTGTCGATGCTTATGATAAATTTAAGAGATTTTGAGCTTTTTGTTTTTAATACTTTTTTAACCAAATCTTCATTTTCTGCTATGATCCCTATAGATTTTGAATCAGTGAGCAGATAATCAATCATAGAGGGAGAAGAGTTGGGATAAATGGTGACAGTGACCCCTCCCGCAGAGAGAATGGCTAGATCGGATTGTGCCCATTCCATTCTAGTATTAGAAAATATTGCGACTTTACTCCCCTTTCGAATGCCTAAATCGCGCAACCCGGTTGCAATGTGATGAACAGTTGAATTTAAAGTAGAATAGTTTATTGTGGCAAATTCGTTGGGAGCTGCAGGAGGGAATGCAAGTTTGGATAAACTTCGGTCGTAAATACCGCCTTTATACATTTGAGCAGGTAAGTCTGCATGTAGCTTTGCACTCTCCGCGAACATTTTTGATAGTGTCAGATCTCCAATTAGAGTTCCTTGTCCGATATCTTTCCAACTCATGATGGGGAATGTTATGGGCCACGTAGCATGAATCTTACCCTATAATTGGAAGTAGGTAGTGTAAATTACACATGGGTTTAAGAATAGCAACATAATAATGGGAATTTCTACAGAAACGGGGGGTATATTCGGAGGGTATAGGGGGAGAATGTTGTTGATTGTTGCGGTGGGTTGGGCGATAACACAAACAGGTAGGTTCCTTCTACCACCTTTATTACCGATAATAATGGATGAAGTTGGGATATCGGTGTTTATTGCAGGGATGATTTTGACAGTTATGCAAGTGGTGTATGCAATTGGGCAATATCCAAGTGGAAAATTATCAGATTGGAATGGCAGGCCAACTATCATACTTCCAGGGATGATTTTGATTGGATTGAGTTTTTTCCTCATTGCAGGGATAAAAACTACATTTATGTTGGTTTTGGCAGTGGTATGTTTGGGACTGGGAAGGGCCATGTATAATGTCCCCTCCAGGGCTCTGATTTCAGATTTGTATACAGAAAAGAGGGGTCAAGCAATGGGGATATTTACAGCAGGAAGTGATTTGGGAGGAATCTTGGCAGGAATGCTTTCAATCGTTTTGGCCATGGCGTATTTAGTACTAGTAGAAGACATACCCAATTGGAGAGTGATTGTGGGATGTTGTGGTGTAGTTAGTTTTGGGTTAGTGGGGATTTTTATTTGGGGAAATGAAGAAAAATATAAATGGAACCGAGATATTGTAGGAGAAATAGGATCATCAGTGAGTAGAGATGTGATGTATATAGTAGGGAAAAGAAGCCAAAGAGAAACTATTCTAGCTTTTGCGTTATTTATTTTCGTGGCCACTGCGATGGTAAATTTCCTCCCTTTGTATTTGATAGAGGGAAAAAACTTTGAGCTAGGGGTTGCGGGGTCTATTTTTGGTTGGTTTTTCTTGCTAGGGATGGTGGTCAAACCAGTAATTGGGACGTTATCCGACCGGGCGCCTAGATATTTAATTTCGATAGGAGGATTATTAGTGAGCACGGGGGGCATTATTTTATTAATTATGGCAGAATCAGTTTTTGGAGTGATGATTGCCATTGGCATCTTTGCGATTGGGTATAAAGGACAGTTTCCAGTTATCGATGCTATTTTGATGGATTCGGCCCCGAACAATTCAACGGGGAGTCATATAGGTGCGGCGAGGAGTATATTCTTCACGTTGGGAGGATTGGGAGCAGCGTATATGGGATTTGCAATACAGAATTATAGCTATACAGTGGGAATGGCAGGGTTGGGAGTGGCATTATTACTTGCAGCGTTATTATTAATTAGAAACTATCAAAAGTTGTAGAGAATGAGAAGAACTATTTGGGGAATATTGGAGTTCCAATTTCATAAGATGAAGGAGGTTTTCCAGGGAAATGGACATAACGATGTAGTTTATCATAAGCATCCTCCAGCACATTTGAACCGTGGAAAAGTAATACAGAGTTGAAATCATATTGTAGCATTTTTTCTAGAGTCTCTTCTGCTTGATTTAAATTAGTAGTGTGAACAGCAGGCGGGAGATGGAATTGGCCGGCTGGTAACCCACGTTGGTCTGCCCCAGAAATTGCATCTCCAGGTATGATTATTTTAGCTTTTTCATCCAATAGACCATAATTATCATCTTTATGACCGGGG
>JAPYRM010000018.1 GCA_029941175.1 Halobacteriales archaeon | reverse complement strand
TCTTTTGTGTAATCACAATTATCGCATCCGCCCCAACAATTTCCATTGCAGTGGGGATGTCTTCTGGAACCATCTGTCCTCTAAGATATCCCACTTCATCGCGTTGTATCCTCCCATACATGTAGTGATCTGGGTACCCCGCCGAAGGAAACATCTTACCAGGTTGGCGCTTGAATCGCTGTTTAAATGGATTGTTATCTGGAATATAATCTGCTAGTTCTGGCAAAGATTCCAAATAATGCGCATCACTATCTACAATGTAATAGCTAGTCATACTTGTGATAGCGATCGCTCACATAAAAACCGTCTCACTCCTACATCTTCTACGACAATAGCGCTAATCAGACATCCTTTTCAATATTCGGGTATATTATTACCACATAATCTGATGGACTGGAGGCTTTATCAAAAATGAATCCTGGCGATCACGTTCGCGTTTCTCAAAATGATTCTTCATATGAAGGAATTCTATTACCTTCGCCAAGCGATCAATATCTGATCCTAAAACTACCTGGTGGCTACAATGTTGGTATCTCTTCTGAAGGAGCATCCATAGAACTTATTACCGCTGAGTCCAATCAATTTTCCACTCCCGAAACTGGGCCAGACGATGTCTCAAATATCATATTTGACGAGGACCTCCCCACCCTTTCTCTAATCACAACAGGGGGCACTATCGCATCTACTATTGACTATAGGACCGGAGCCGTAACTTCCCAATTCGATGTAACTGACATACTTCGATCTATACCTGATTTATCTGGTCTAGCCAACTATCGCGGTAAAATTGTTGCTAATATTTTATCGGAGAATATGACACCTTCAATTTGGCAGGATCTAGCGAAAGCAATATGTGAAGAAATAGAAGCTGGAGTTGACGGCGTCATAGTCATGCACGGAACTGATACGATGCAATACACGGCAGCTGCGATTTCTTTTATGATTCGAACCCCCGTGCCCATAATTTTCACAGGTAGTCAACGTTCTTCTGATCGACCTTCTAGTGATAATTTAGTCAATGTCATTTGTTCAGTTGAAGCCGCAAAATCCACATGCGCTGAAGTTTTGATTTGCATGCATTCGAACGATTCAGATAACCATTGTTCTCTCCACCGAGCGACTAGGGCAAGAAAAAATCATACTTCGAAACGAAGCGCTTTTGAGACGATAGGAAACCTTCCTCTTGGAGAGGTGGATTATCATACCCGCAGTGTTACTTATCGGAGAGCTCACCACAAACGTGGAGAATTCAAACTTTCTCTCCAATCCAATCTAAATCTTAATGTCGAATTGATCAAATATACTCCTGGGATGGATGTCAACTTAATCGATGCTTGCTCAGATAAATCAGGTATAGTAATCGAGGGAACTGGGTTAGGTCACGTTCACACAGATTTTATTCCCCATCTATCTTCACTTATTAAAAATGGAACTCACATTGTTATGACGAGCCAATGCATCGAAGGGCGCGTATGCTCTCGTGTCTACGACACCGGTCGAGATTTACTAGATATCGGTGTAATTGAAGGTGGAGATATGCTCCCTGGAACTGCAAAGGTAAAGTTGATGTGGGTACTTGCCAACATGGACGACCCCACCGAGTCAATGCAAATTTCTCTAGCAGGGGAGATCACAGAACCCTCTCGACCTTGGGATTGATCTCCACTAATTATCCCCCACTCATAGGTGGGATGATTGCTAGCTCATCTCCATCTTCTATTGTCAATTTTGAAAATTTTTCCCCTCTTATTTCTTCGCCATTGCATAAAACCTGAACGTGTTCATGCACCTTCATCTCCTCATTCATTACCAATTCTCTTAATGCTGGTATTTGATCAAATAGATCTTCTAGAGCCCCTTCAACCGTGACCACATTATCCATTTTTATCTCAATCACCCTCTCCCCTGCAACCTCTGCAAAATTAGCAAACAATTTCCATTTCATGACAATTCAAATCCCCCTTAAAGTAACAAACTCGCATCCAATGCTATCCTACCCATTTCTTCAATCCTGTCTAGTACTTTTCTTGGGAATTCTTCCCCTTTATTTTCGCCCTTTTTAGATCCTTCTACCAAATTCCCATCCACAGTTAGTATTGCACCCGCTTCCATTCCCAACCTCCTAGACAAAGTCAAAACTACCGAAGTTTCCATCTCAACAGACAGTAACCCTGCTTTCTCCCATTTTTCTATATAATCTTCTGTCTCTGCATAATATGCATCATTGGTTACCACGGCACCAACATGGAATTTCTGATCGCGTAATTTTGCCGTCTCTATCAAAGCAGAAACAACCTTATGCTCCGCAACCGCTGGGTATACTTCTGATTCATATTTTTTTGTTGTCCCTTCTTCTTTAGCAGCTCCTGTGACTATGATGAAATCTCCCGATTTAATCCCTTTTTGAAGTGCACCTGTAGTTCCCACTCTGATCATTTTTTTCACCCCAACTTTACAAAGTTCTTCTATAGCTATCGCAGTGGATGGACAACCAATCCCTGTAGAACAAATGGTCAAACTCTTCCCTTTGTACTCTATATTGCAAATCTTGTATTCTCGATTCTCAGAAATAATTTCATATTCATCTGCCAACGCCGCAACCATCTCCACTCTATTAGGATTCCCCGGCAATAGTGCAATTTCATTCAATTCCCCCTCTCCCACGAGCAAATGTGGTTGTTTTCTCATATTCTTGTTTTCATCCTGCAACCGAATATAATATTAGGTTATGCATTCCCGGACCAATACCAATTGCAATCATCACTATTAACAAAATTCTTGCATACAAAGGCTTTTCTTTTACATAATCTACAAACAAAAAAACTAGGGCTATTGCCAATCCAATTTTAACACATACAAAAAACCAACCCGCTCCCATAACATTTACAATTGGAAGCGCTGCGCCAATATCCAATATAATCTGAGAAATTGGAGTTTGCTCACTAAAATTCAATATGTCAATTCCAATTGCTGTAGATATCCCATCCAGAGTTTGTCCTAGAATAACTAGCAATCCTGTGCTTCCCAACACTTTTGGAATCTCTGTATTTTTTCTTTTTATCCCCTCCCACACTAAAATAGAAATCACCAAAGCTGTTATTAACCCCACAACCGCCCACACCAGATGAGTCCACCCACTTTTTGATAACACCACCATTGTAGCACCAAACCCCATTAATCCACTAACTAGAAGGATCTTTTCCGCGATTTGATCTTTATTAAGAATTAAAACCACTGCCCAAACACAACCCACTAAAATGAATGTAGTGATGTATACTGCTGGGTTTCCAAATAGGAACGAAATATTTTCTAGTCCACTGTATTCTTCCAAACCCACTACGCCAAACACCCGCAAACCCGCACCAAATGCCATCCATGGAATCAAAGATACAATTATATTCTCATCGATTCTTATCCCCCATTTCCAAAGAACTATTGCAATTATGCCTGCAAAAATTAAGATCATAATTAGGTGTGGCATTGGGGGGATTCCAAAATCTGAAGGCAGAATCTCTAACATACTTATTATTGTTTAGGGCACCTGAAAGCCATTACGGCTGTAAGAATACCGTTGTGTTTTTGTCCCCTCTGGATAATACATCTAATCACAATGGCGTCGTATCACATCGAAACTTATGGATGCACAGCCAATCAAGGAGAAAGTAAGTTAATTGAACAGCTCCTCAGAGACGCAGGACATTACAAAGTCGAAAACCCCGAATCCGCTGACGTTGCGATTCTGAATACTTGCACCGTCATAGAAAAAACTGAACAAATGATGTTGTCTAGAGCACGAGAGTTAGAACCCCTCGTGTCTGATCTAATTATCACTGGATGTCTCGCACTTGCCCAGCCCGATTTAATCCATGAATCTGGAATCGATGCTCGCATTTGTGGCTGGGATGAAGTCCCTATAGCAGTTGGAAACGGCGAATGCCCCACAACTACAAAAGACACACTTCCTATACTCGACGGTGTAATCGGAATACTACCTATAGCCCGTGGATGTATGTCTGATTGTTCTTACTGTATCACAAAAAAAGCGACGGGAAAGATAGAATCCCCCTCTATAGAAGAGAATGTCTCTAAAGCCCGGAACTTAATAAAAGCCGGTGCAAAAGAAATCCGCGTTACCGGACAGGATACTGGTGTATACGGATGGGACCTTGGCAAACGTGTATTGGATCAGTTACTCGACGAAATCTGCGAACTTCCTGGTGATTTTCGTGTTCGATTAGGGATGGCAAATCCAAAGGGAATTCATGGAATTTGCGAATCTCTTGTCAACGTATTCTCTAAGCATGAAAAGCTCTATGATTTTATCCACGCTCCTGTACAATCTGGATCTAACCGCGTCTTGGGTCATATGCGGCGTCAACATCAAGTAAACGAATTCAGAGACATAGTCTCTACTTTCAATCGACATATCGGCCATTGGACATTGGCTACGGATTTTATTGTTGGATTCCCCACCGAAACAACTGAAGACCACCAACAATCACTAAATCTCATGCGTGAAGTCCAACCAGAACGAATTAATATAACACGCTTTTCTAAACGCCCTGGTACTGATGCGGCAAAATTAAAAGGCCTTGGAGGCACTCTTAAAAAACAACGTTCATCTGAGATGACCCAACTTAAATTCGAAATAACCTCTCAAGCATATCGGTCTATGATTGGAACTCGCCACACCCTTCTTGCAGTTGAACCCGGGACCAACGGATCTATGAAATGTAGAGATGAGGCATATCGCCAGGTAATAATAAAGAATTCTGAAGATTATGGAATTGTTCCAGGAGCGTTCATACAATCGCACATAGTTTCTTCTGAACATGTTTATGCTTTCGCCGAACCCGTTTAATTTATTTCTATTATTTATAAAATTCTCTCCCCAATGAGTAAAACATATTGCCAACCAGTGATTGCCCCCCGTCTGCAACTAAAACTTCTCCTGTGATCACGTCCGCCGCAGGAGAACATAGATAAAGCACCTGTTGTGCCATTTGCTCCACGCTCGCTATTCCTCCAACCGGAATATCATTTTCCAATCTCTCAATCATCGATTCATCTCCCAACAAATTCTCTTTTACACCCTCTGTCAATACCACTCCTGGGCACATGGCATTCACTCTGATATTATACCTTCCCCACTCAAGTGCTAGTGTCCTTGTCAAATTGAGAACACCCGCTTTCGCAGCGCCAGAATGGCCAACATATGGGGCCGCATTCCAAGCATAATTGGCAATTATATTCACAATTGATCCTCCATTCTGTTTTAATAAGGGAAAGCATTTTTTCGAAACCCTAAATGTCCCATCTAACACTATATCCACAACTGTCCTCCATCCATTTTCGCTAAGATTTTCTATCGGACAAAAAAAGTTCCCCGCAGCATTATTTACTACTACATCTATACTTCCCCATTCTTGTTCAATAAACCCAACTGCCTCTTCCACACTTGATTCTTCTCTAACATCCATGACTTTCCATAATATTGATTTCCCAGTTAGTTCTTTCAATTTTTCAGATGCCAACTCTAACCGTTCAGCATTTCTAGATGCTATAAAAACATTTGCTCCATGTTCTAAAAAAGATCTTGAAAACCCTAGCCCCATTCCTGTTGCACCCCCTGTTATGAACACTTTTTTTCCTTTAAACAATTCCTCTTTAAACACACTACCATTCATGCATAGTACCCCTTTGACAACATCTAGCCCCTCCTCGGACATAAAGATTCAGCATAAATCTGCCATCCTCTCTTTATAGGAAATTTAAATCTATTCGCCAACCCACACCGATTTTTCTTCTCCTCTATCTTCGGTCCCATTTTGTTGCACAAATGCATCGTGCAGTTTTAGATATGTTTCTAGCATGCCTTCCACGACGATTTTCGTATCACTTAAAATCGGCATAAAATTAGTATCTCCTTCCCACCTTGGAACAATGTGCGTATGCATGTGTTCATTAATCGAACCACCACTTCCTTTACCCAAATTTAAACCTGTATTGAATCCATGCGGACTAAATGCAGTTTCCAACGCTTTCAATGTCCTCACTTTCAATCGTGAGTGGGCAAATAACACCTCTTCATTCAATTCTGCATAAGATCCTGTATGCTCTTTAGGAATCACCATCACGTGCCCCGGATTATATGGATAATTATTCAAAACAACATATACATATTCATTTTCAGCTATTACTCCTAGCTCTCTATCTTTCCCCTTTTTGTATATTTCACAAAATACACACTCATTAGAAACTTCTTCCCAACCCTGTCTAGAAACCCATTCCATTCTCCAAGGGGCAAAGATCTGGTCCATGCGTGGCAGTATATCAGAGACGCCTTTAGTCTATCTCTCCTCGTCCCTCTATTTCGTTGTTATTTCACATCCATTTTTTGTCACAATCACCGTATGCTCCGCTTGGCTCACTAGTTTGCCTTTTTGCTCTCTTAAAACAGGATAACCTCTGATGATTCTTGCCATTTTTAATCTCTGTAAAGAGATTTTCCCCTGCGACTCTTCAACCCATCTGGCAGCAAAAGGAAGGGTCTTATATTTATTTTCAATCAACCCTACGAGCTCTCTCGATCTTCTTCCCCTAACTGGGCGTCTTTGAATTAAAGAAAATATCTCTTCTTTTCCACCCTCCGTTACTTTCCCGCCCCCTTCTGTTGCAAAAGGTTCAATTGCTACAACATCTCCCACTTTCAATTCCACTCCAGTTTCGATAGCACAGTTAGGGATGTTTGGCCCTATATGCGCATCGTACTTCCCCACTCCATGACCCGAAAGATTGATTATCGAATTATACCCCATCTTGTCAATTTTCGATTCTATTACTTCTCCTATTTTTCCAACATTCACACCAGGTTCTATCAGACTCAACGCAGCTTCTAGTGCTCCTTCCGAAGCCTCTACAAGCTTTGGGTTACCCGATAAATCCACAGTTTTGGCAGCATCCGCAATCCACCCATCAACATGGACTCCTATGTCTAAACAGATCATTTCTTCACCAAATTTAGTTTTTTCAGCCATACCCGGAGTCGAGTGTGAAGCTTCCTCATTTATACTTATGTTTACTGGAAATGCTGGTTCTCCTCCCAACTCCCAGATTCTGTCTTCTGCAAATTCTGCTACTTCCAAATGAGTCACACCCACATCAATTCTCTTTACAGCTTCTGAAAGTGTATCTGCAAGAATTTTCCCAGCAGCACGGTGCTTTTCGTATTTTTCAGATTTAAGATCTACTTCTTCCACAACTCAATTCCTATATATTTTTCACAATTCTCCGCAGACTTATACTTCGTCTTTACCAACTAAAATAGCATTTACTTGACCAGTTTGCCCAGGTCTAGACGTAACTCTTGCCCTCCCCTCGCTAGTATCTATTATTGCACCTTTCGTAATCACATTACGACGAACGTAATTCAAGTTAGCCGCGTTCGAAACTACATTCTCTATGGTAGCTGTTATCGACTTTTTCCCATCCGATACAGTGACTTTATCAGTAGATAAAGCTCGAATTTTTTTTGCTTTACTTCTTGAATTGAACACTTGTTTCCGCGTTTCTCCAATATTCGTATTTGATGGCAACCGACCAAGTTCTGATTTTCTCTTTTTTCGGAAAGAACTCAGTCTTCCACCTGTCCGTTTCCTCTTAGAACGGCCTTGAAACTGCATACAACAATCGAATCCCGCGATGTATTAAAATGAAGCGGTCGGAATTTTCTGATCAATTAATAAAAATACTTGCATAATATCCACTTACTCTCATTCTGCAATCTTCTTCACCATTCGTCCCTTGTCCGATATGTTTCTAATGTGTGACGTATATTGTATCTTTAATGACTTTCTTTGAATCGCTCGCCGATCGGATTAATTCTATAGGCAGCATACTGTGCATAGGTCTCGACCCCGACCCTGCTTACATCCCTTCTCACCTTCAAGACGAAGATCTACCTAGTTGGAGTTTCAACCGGCGTATTATTGACGCAACCTGTTCTTATGCAGCTGCATACAAACCAAATGCAGCATACTATGAGAATTCTGATGGGTGGGCTTCTTTAGTAGAAACAATATCCTATGCTCATGGAAAAGGAGTCCCCGTCATTTTGGACGCAAAGAGAGCCGACATAGGTAGCACTGCACACCAATATGCAAAATTACTTGACATGGCAGATGCAATAACTGCAAACCCATATATGGGTATTGATTCTCTTAGTCCATTTTTATCTAGATCTGATGCAGGTATTTTCATATTGTGCCGAACCTCCAATCCTGGCGGATCCGATCTACAAAATCTAAAATTATCTTCTGGAACGCATCTCTATGAACACGTTGCTCTACTTGCAGACAGCTGGAATGAGCATGGGAACGTCGGCCTCGTAGTTGGTGCAACCAATCCCGATGAGTTACAACGTGTAAGAACTCTCACTCCAGATCTTCCCTTCCTTGTACCTGGAATTGGGGCCCAGAAAGGAGATGCCGAATCCGCTGCAAAATACTGTCTATCTTCTAGTAATGCAGGACTAGTTAGTGCTTCTAGAAGTATTATTTTTGCAGGAGCAGGGGATACTTTTGATAAATCCGCCGCAGAAGCAGCAAAACGGGCTAGAAACCTACTAAATCAATTCCTAAAGTAACTTCTGCATTCATGGGTAGTGCACTAATGCGTTCGACTCTCTGACTTCCTTCAAATTTTTGTAACCTGCCACACCAATAGTACTCTCCAATTCTGCAAGTAGATTTCCAATTATTTCATAGACTCCCTGCTCTCCAGCAAGTGTTAGCCCATATGCGTAGGGACGACCAATCTGTACGGCCGTTGCTCCTAGTGCTAATGCTTTGAATACATCTGCCCCTGTCCTAACCCCACTATCGAATAAAACTGGAATCTCTCCACCTACTATCTCGGAAATTTTTCCTAGCGCACCAACGGCACCAATTGCCCCATCAATCCTTCTCCCCCCGTGCGAAGACACTACTATTCCCTCTACTCCTATGTCCAATGCCATTTTTGCATCTTCTGGATGTAGTACCCCTTTTAATACAATTGGAATATCTACAACTTCTCTAAGTTTCTCAATACCCTCCCATGTAAGACTAGCATTATATTTATACTTAGATTTTATTAATTGAGTTGTTTTTTCATCAGCAGAATCCCAATTATCAACCTCAATTCCTAATGCATCTGCTACTACTGGATCTGAAAGAAATATGGCCTTAGGCGCATCTTTATCTGTGGACCATTCGCTGTTCACGCTGTAATTTCTCTCCATAGATCTCGGTTGCCATGCACCCCGTTGACCATCTAGCGTGATGAAAATAGCATCATATCCTGCCTTTTCTGCTCTAGATGCAAAACTTGCCGTCACTTCCCACTCATTTATCCAGTATAGTTGAAAAAATTTAGACATATTTCCCATAACTTCCGCAACCATCTCTAGAGGCGTAGAGGACCAGGTGCTCAATGTTATCGGGACATTTTGCCTACTCGCTGCCCTTGCAGTACCCAATTCTCCATCTTGGTGATACATCCTTTGAGATCCTATTGGTGCAAGTATTAGCGGAGTTGGAAGTTTCTTCCCAAATAACTCAACTTCCATATCTATTTTTGAGACATCTCTCAATATTCGAGGAACAATTTGATATCGATCAAGCTCTCTTCTATTAGAAGCCATCGTTTGTTCTGCTCCTGCGCCCCCTGACGTATATTCATATGGCCCTGGCCGAAGCTTCTTCTTTGCTTCCTGTTCTAACTCCTGAAAACCTATTGGAATCGATTTCCCGCCACCCGAAATTTCTTTCCTTCTTTTCTTATAAAACCCTCCTTTTTCTGAATCAGTATCGTTCATTATAATTTTCTTGTATTTACAACATATATATCCCTCTCTCTCTCAAAAAGTACTATTGATGAAGCCCACTCCTATCTCCAATCGGTACTTATATCTAATTTTGATTATTTTCGTAATGACTTTTATCGTTTTAACCTCTCAACAATTCGTCCAAAACTTAAGCAGATTTTTGGATATTATAGGATTTATTTTTGCCATTTTGGTTTACCTAGATATGCGATACTTACAAAATCAACATAACGTCACTTTCAACCTAAAAATACTAGGGCGCTCCATTTCCGAACCCCTACTCCAATCTGCCTATTGCATATCTATATTTCTGGGGATGGGGGCATATGTGCCAGTCGTTCTCGCATATGTCTTCCACAGAAGGGCTATCTTAGACGATAATTAATGGACTTCCGCCCTCTCTATGCGAAAGCCGGGATTCGAACCCGGGTTGTGACCTTGGCAAGGTCACGTGATCCCACTACACTACTATCGCCAGTAGCAAATGTCAACTTTGTTATACATAAAAGGCTTACGAACGATACTTCTGATTCTTTCCCCACTCTCTCCCAAAACAAATTTCATAGTTCTCCTAAACCTCCTTCAAAATAGTATTTCCATGCGACTGCGGCGCATGGTGTGCATCAAAGCGCCACCCTTATACGGGCGGAGATCAGAAAATATCGCTACAGTCTAGTGGTATGATAACTAAGACGATGTAATGACTCGAACAGTTCTCATACCTTCTTCGCTCACCCGGGAAACCGAGAATATGCGAATGGCGACTCTGAAAATAGGCTACATAGCCCGCGCGGCTGCCATTTTCAACATAGATCGCATTTGCGTTTTCCCCGATCCCCCTGGTGAAGGCGATTTAGGTATGGAATTTATCAGCACCGTTCTGGGATACGCTGTGACTCCTCCATATCTTCGTAAGGAAATATGGGGGCAGCGCCCAGAATTGGCTTACGCTGGAGTCCTACCGCCTCTTAGAATGTTACCACAGGCCGGCTCTGGATCAGAAGATTCAGAGTCGTTAAAACAAGGAATAGTGACCCAGGTCGGACCTGATAATCGCGTTTGGGTAATTTGTGGACTACAAAACCCAATTTCTCTCACAATACCTCCTAATATGGATGTTGTAGATGGACAACGCGTTTCTGTCAGAGTCTCTTCCGAAAAACCGGTTCGGGCCCGACTATTAACCGATTCTCCGTCGAGAATTTTAGTCGAAACCGTCGATCTAGAATCTGCACTACAGCGTAATGAGGAAGGAATTAGAATCGCTACATCCCGGCACGGACACTTACTCCAAGATAAGACCCTTATTGGACTTCTTAA
>JAPYRM010000017.1 GCA_029941175.1 Halobacteriales archaeon | reverse complement strand
AGAGGAGCTACACCCAGAGACTCCAAATAAAGATACCCAAAGCGAAGTGGCGAGAAGGATTGAGAAAGGAAACAACTTTGATGACGAGGTAGAATGGAGAGAATCTAGAATAATACCTTCGATAGACCCCAATCAAGATGGGAATATGGCTATTGCAGTCAAGAGAGAAAAAGATAAAGGAATAGATGTTGAAGAACAGAGAGAGACCATAGAAAAAGTAGTAGAAAATTTAAGTACGCCTAAAGTGAAAAAAACGACTCCGTCTAAAGTGGGTCAAGAGACTCAGTTGATAGAAGAAGTTATTCAAAATATAGTCGATGAAGAATTTGCGAAAGAGAAATCGAATATATTTATCAGATATAAAAAAGATGAGGGGCCAACTCTTTTAAAATCATTAGAGGGGAGAAAACCTATTGGACAAATGTCGGTTGAAGCGAATTTGAAATATGAGATTCATAGTAGATTTGATACAGATAGAACATTAGTGAAAGGAAAAAGAGGTACAGAAGAGGTTAAGGAGTATATACGCAAAACGCCAGAGTATAGATTTGCGAAGTGGATATATCTTAAATTGCCTTATGAGATTAAAGGAACAAAAAATATCAAACTATTGAGATCGTTATATAAAGCGATCCCAAGGATCGATAGAATTCAGCTACGGAGTTCGGTAGAAACAATGGGAAAGGAGGGAGATTCACGGAGATATAAATTTGATGTTATTATGGTCGATGTAGAAGGGAAGCCACTTATTGTTGCTAATGTAAACGACGATCTCGATCCAACAGGAGGAGAAATGGTAACGGAATTGGTGGAAACTGCTTCTAAAGTTGCAGAATGTGAAGATACATTTGTGGCGGCGTTCTTGGTTAGTTCAAGCTATCATTCCAAAGAAGCTCGAGAAGTTGCTACAGAAAAAATGAAAGGTAAACGGCGCTCACTGAAGAGAGATTCAAAAATCAAAGATCCAAGGGTCAGAGTCTCAAGGAAAGATAAATACTATCTTGGGTTGGTTGACTGTAGAGAGGGAGAAGAAGTACACTTAGTAGTTCCAGAATTATAGAGTTTTAAGAATCGCCAGAAGTGGAAATGCCTAATGAGTTCAAGTTAGAACGAATGCCACCTAACTTGGTGCTTAGGCCTTCGACGAATGCTGCGGTGTTTTCTGTACAAATAGCACCTTGGCTAGAGGGGGCAATTAAACCACCTTCCTCTAAAACACGGAGAGAATATCTTATTTTATGGTGTTGGAGTCCAGTTTCGTTAGACATTTTAACTATCCCAATGGGTTCACTAGAAATAACTAACTGGAGAATTTCAAGATGCCTATGCAACATCTCGATTTCTTTTTCAAGACGATCGATCATAGCCAGTGTAGGAGAAAGGATGATAAAAGTCTTTTTACGATTTTGAGTAGAATGTGGAATGAATCTTTAAGAATAAGCGTGAAAAATGATAGGAAAATCAAAATGTCCATTTCCATTTTAGAGGTGAAAAATGAATGATTTTCGTACGACAAGGGATCGGAATATGTATACGCAGGGTATGCAGAGTGGGAAGTAGAAGGGATGAGCATAACAATTGTTGGTTCTCAATTGGGGGATGAGGGTAAAGGGCGCATCGTAGATATATTTTGTGACGAAGCGGACATAGTTGTTAGATATCAAGGGGGCGATAATGCAGGACACACAGTGGTGATAGAGGGAGAAAAATATCAATTATCACTTGTACCGAGTGGTGCAATTAGCGGAAAAATTGGAGTTTTGGGAAATGGATGTGTTATCAATCCGAAGACATTGTTTAATGAAATTGATGGTTTGCGTAAGAGGGGGATCGATCCCAAGATATATATTTCTCAGAGAGCTCATGTTATATTTCCATTTCATAGAGTTGCAGATGATTTAGAAGAAGTTGCGAAAAAGAAAATGAAGTTGGATGCAGGTACTACGGGCAGAGGTATTGGGCCCACATATGAAGATAAAGCGGGCCGAAGAGGGATCAGAATAGGAGACCTTCTTGACAAAGATCTTTTTTGGGAAAAGCTTGAATACTTAACTCAGAAAAGGCGGAAAATGATTTCAGAAGCGGCTGGACCTATCGTTGATGAAGCATTCGACTTAGAAGCCATATATAGAGAATATTGTGCGTACGGGGAGAGGATTAAAAGGGGAAACATGGCTATTGTTTCGGGAGAATTTATCACAGAACAAATAAAATTGGGAGCCAAAGTCATATTTGAAGGTGCCCAAGGAACATCACTAGACATAGACCATGGGATTTATCCACACGTTACGTCATCTAACTCTTCTTCAGGGTATGCCGCTACAGGGAGCGGCGTCTCGCCTAAGATAATAGGACAAGGCGAGATCATAGGAATAATAAAAGCATATTTATCACGGGTAGGAACGGGGCCACTTCCTACAGAATTAGAAGGCGACTTTGCAGATGGCCTAAGAGAACGGGGGGGAGAATATGGAACAGTAACGGGTCGCCCTAGGAGGGTAGGATGGTTAGACATGCCAATGTTGCGTCATGCTGCACGGGTGAATGGTTTTACAGGAATAGTCGTTAACCATATAGATGTACTTGCAGGAATGGGGGACGTAAAAGTAGCAGATTCATATGAATTTAGAGGAGAAAGTATACGTGTTTTACCACCTACTACGGAGTTGTGGGGGGAGTGCCAAGCTGAATATAGAAATTTTTCAGGTTGGCCCGAGTGTGATTGGTCAAAAGTAGCAGAAAATGGATATGACTCCTTGCCAAAAGAAGCTCAGAAGTACATAGAGTATATAGCCTCTGAAGTTGATGCGGACGTGATGGCAGTTGGAGTGGGCCCGGGTAGATCTGAGACTGTTTTAAAGAGAAGACCGTTTAACTGGTAGAAATCCCGTCACATTTTTAATACTATGCGTTTTCTTAAAGGTTATGAGAAAAGATCTTCTTGATATTCTTTGCTGTCCAATTTGCAAGGAAAAACTAGAACTAGAGGTAATTGAAGAGAGGGAAGATAGAATCGTAACTGGTACCCTTACGTGTGTGAAGTGTGGAGAAAAGTATCCTATTGAGGAAGAGATACCAAATATGCTCCCTCCTGATTTGCGTTAGAAAGCTCAAATGGATTTGCCAGATATCTTTTTACCTTACTCGACCATATACAGATTGTGTCTGCAGATGTAGAGATTCAGATTAACAGATCTTTTCCAAATTCAATTGAAGTTGAAGAGACTCCAGTAGAAGTGGGCGGATCGTTTGGATTGATATTGTATAATCAGGGAGGTCCGTGTCATGTTTACTTGCAGCTTAGTGATGAGATTGCAGAGTTTGCATACATAGGAGTGTCAAACAGGTTCCTAAAAGAACAAGAAAATGTTAGATTGGAAGTTCATGTGAGAAAAAATGCCCCAGCGACAGAAGGGTGGGTGAAAATAGTAACTGGGCACGGGTCTGAAACAGCATATGTTACGATTATAATTAAAGATCCTAAAGAGGTTAGAACTCAAATCACGGTTGATGAAAGACTATCCATTCCGAGACCAAAGGTGGTAGATACAGGCCCACTGATACCTGCGAGTAAACTTCCATTGATAGCACTGATGATGATTGCAATTACAATGGCGGCTACTTCTCTTGCCATCATACAAAATTGGATAATCATAATAGGAGTGATTGTGATAGTAGCAGGAACGTATATCGCATATCAATTAATCAAAACTTAAACACAGCATAGTTTTTGTTTTATAAGACATTACTTAAAGGTAGTATGTCACTTGCAGCCAGTACTCGAAGAAAAGTAAAAAACTCCCCTTATTTGTATGATGCACTTAGAGCAGGAATAGTCAATTATTCTGCAGCTGCGCGTATGTTAGATTTAGAGGGGGAAGATACAGCAATATCGGTGTCGTTACAACGTTTAAGCAAAGATCTTTCTCCACTAAAAATATCAAGTGTTGATGCAAATATAACGATCAGTTCGGATGAAGTTAAGCAGAAGATGAAAATCCTAATCGAAGGAGATGTGGATGCAAAAGTATTGAGCCACTTGATCTTAGTTTGTCATATGAATGAAATACATGTGAGAGAGGCAAGCGTAGGGGGTGGAGAAATAAATATCATAGTAGGGTGGAAAGAAGGACCAAATTCTCTTAGACTGATAGAAATGGCACTGTTATCAGTTCCAGGATAGGGCGAAAAAAGTGAGCCCTACCGCGTTAAAGGGGCCTAAGATTTCCAGAATGCCCTTGTCAGTAGAACTATAAGGGGGAAAATTTCTAATCGTCCTGCTATCATCAAAAGAGACATATAAAGTTTTGAAGTCCAAGGAAACATGAGATAATTACCCATAGGACCAGATGATCCGAAAGAAGGACCGAAATTTCCAAGAGTTGCGGCTACAGCCCCCATTGCTTCAAGTAAAGAGAGACTAATTCCGACTCGGGTGGCGTCAAGAATTACAAAAATGGTGGACATGACGAAAATGAAGAGGAACAGAAGGGTGAACGTATGAATTTTTTTGATTTCGGATTCGTCATAGACATTGTCGTTGAAACGGAGAGGCAAAACCGCGTCGGGATGGATGAGTGAAAAAAGAGTTTTTCGAAAAGATTTTAAAATAACTATCCAACGTAGAATTTTAATAGAGCAACTAGTCGATCCGATACTACCCCCAACGAACATACAAAAGAGTAATAGATATTGGGTGGGCATGCCCAATGTTGTGAAATCAAAACTTACATAACCCGTAGTAGTAATTACAGAAACAGTTTGGAAAAGAGCATGTCTAACTGTGGTAAGAAGAGTGGATTGTTGGAAAGCAGAATTGGAGAAGTTGCTATTTAAAAATAAGATAGCAAATACGATCCCAATTATACCCATCAAGATGAGATAGTATTTGAATTCTGAATCTTTCAAAAAGATGCGCCGGTCTCCTTTTAGGAAATGGTAGAATAAAGCAAAGTTGGTTCCAGAAGCTATCATGAAGGGGATGATTACCCATTGGACCGCTGCGGAAAATGTTTCAACGCTGCGTACTGCAGGAGAGAAACCTCCAGAAGCTAGTGTTGTGAACCCATGACAAAGCGCATTATAGAAATCCATATTTGGAGCGAGCCCGATTATGTGAAGTCCATATAGTATGAAGACTTCAAGAAAAGTGATTCCAAGGTATACTAACCAGAAGAAACGCGCGGTTTCTGCTATACGGGGTGTGAGTTTTTTGATTCTAGGACCAGGCGCTTCTGCGTCGAGTAGACGTGCGCCACCAGGAGATAGTTCAGGTATGATGGCTAGAGCGAGAACAACGATTCCCATTCCACCTAACCATTGAGTGAATTGGCGCCATAATAAGATGGAGGGGGTGTAATGATCAGCAGATAAATCGCCTATAACAGTTGCACCTGTAGTTGTGAATCCACTAACACTTTCAAATAAGGCATTTATCGGATGGACTAGAGTAGAGGGAGTTCCTGCTAATGCAATTAAGTAGGGAATTGCACCGATACAAGCGACGATGACCCAAGCAAGAACTAGCATTAAAAAACTATCTCTTAGGCTCATGTGAGGATCGGGGTCTAGCCTTTCGAAGATTGACCCGATGAATAAGGAAATGCCCATTGTTATCACAAATGGGAGAATGGGGTCTCCGTAGTAGATTGCAACCACAAGGGGTAGTAAAAGCGCAACTGCTAGCCATTTGGTGATAGTCCCTGCGAGACTAAGTGCAGCTTTCCAATTTATCCTAGTAGTCATAATTGTTTAAGGACCTTATCTGATACTGCTACATCGATAAGAACTACAATGTGATCTTGGTATTGTATCATTGTATCACCTCGAGGGGCAAGAACTTGACCGTCTCTCACGATAGCCCCTATGACAATGGATGAAGGCATTTTAGAAGTTATCTCTTGGACACACCTACCAGATAATTTACTATGGGAATCAATCTCTATTTCAAGAATTTCTACCCTGTTCGAATCTAGGATTGCTACATGTTTTGTATTTACATTATGTGTGAAATGAATGAGTGCTTCTGCGGTGACTTCTCGGGGGTTAATAGCTACATCTATGCCAACGTTTTCGAACAAAGATACATAGTCACCAGAGTTGACAACCGCGGCTATACGGGGAATGTCTAATTGTTTAATTAGCAAAGAGACCAAGAGGGTTTCCTCATCGGAATCTAGATGAACAACTACGAGATTTGATTGAGTTATATTTTCCGACTCAAGAAAATCGATATCAGTTACATCGTGGCACATGACCACAGTTTTAGGTAATTTTTCCGCTAGTTTGAGAGATAACTTTTTATCAGGTGTCATCAATGTCGAGGGCGTGTCACGAGTTGCAAAAATAGATGCCGTTTCTGCCGCGATAGAACTCCCTCCAAGAATAACTATATTTTTAATATCATTGTTAGTTGATTCGAGCGTGGAAGAAAAGTCTTGGACGCTTTCGGGAGTCCCAATGACCACTAGTCTAGACCCGAGGGGAATTTTGGTAGAACCACTAGGTATAATAATCTCATCGTCTGTAATAATAGCAGCAAATGTTAAGGACTCGAATTGATCTGCCTCACTTATAGTTTGGTCGAGGAGTGAACTATCAGAATGGATTTCAAATTCTGCCATTTGTACATTGCCCTCTGCGAAAAAATCGACATCAAGAGCTGCAGGAATTCCTGCTATATTAACAATTGCTTCTGCAGTTAATCTGTCGGAACAGGCCATGAAATCAACTCCGAATGCACCTTTAGAGCGAGACCAAGAATCAAATAAAATAGAGTTTTTTACCCGGGCCACGGTGAAGACATCTCCAAGCAACTTGGCGGATTCACATGCGATGAGATTCTTTTCGTCGTCGTTAGTACAAGCTATGATCATATCTACTTCGCCTATATCTTCTAGAGTTTTAAGATCATTTCCATCCCCGCATACGGCCAACACATCAAGTGAATACGTGACATCTGAGACTCGATCGGGATCGATATCCACAACGACTATTTGATGGACGTCGGATAGGTTTTCTGCGATGCTGTAGCCAACCTGTCCTGCGCCAATTATGAGAATGCGCACTTGCGTGTACCTATTCGCCCGATTGCCAAGGAAAGTATAAGTGCTTTGCGCTTAGGTGGCATATGGAAGGAATTAAATATATTTAGAAAAAATGGGACTCACTCTATCGGTTTTTGTTAGAAAAAACAGTGTGGAAATAAATCAATAGAAGGGTAAATTGATAAAAATCCCCATGAACATCGTCACTGTTATTAAAATAGGAATTCAGAGATAATTAATAGATGCTTAAAGGAGTGAATGTAGCAATAGGGATTACAGGTAGCATTGCAGCAGTCAAGGTTGTAGAACTTGCCCATGAATTCAAACGAAGAGGAGCTAATGTGAGAGGAATTATCACATCGAATGCAACAAAAATCATCCACCCATGGGCAGTAGAGTTTGCAACAGGGAACTCAGTGGTTACAGGGATAACTGGTAAAGTAGAACATATAGAACTATGTGGAAAAGATGGATGGGCAGATGTACTATTAATTGCCCCAGCAACAGCGAATACGATTGGAAAAATGGCAGCGGCTATTGATGATACTTGTGTGACTACGTGTGTAACTACAGCAATAGGATCTGACATACCCATAGTTGTTGCCCCTGCAATGCATGAGCCTATGGCAAATCACCCAGGGATTATTGAAGCGCGAGAGAGACTTGAATCGTGGGGAGTGGGTTTTGCAGATCCAGTTGTGGAAGAAGGAAAGGCAAAAATGGCAGAGATAGAGACCATAGTTGTCGAGGTAGAGAGAGCCATTGATTTAAAACCACTTGAAGGGAGGCACATAATAGTTACTTCAGGGGCTACCAACGAGAAAATTGACCCTGTACGGGTTATTACAAACCTTTCTTCGGGGAAAACGGGAGAAGGTATTGCCAGAGGTTGTTATATAAAAGGGGCAAGAGTGAGTCTTGTGCATAAGGGAGAAGATGTCCCATACCTTGACACGCACCGAGTACAAAGTGCAAAAGAGATGATTGACCGGGTAGTAGATCTTTCACACGAAGCGGATGGATTGATTTCCGCCGCGGCTATTGCAGATTATGGTGCAGACCCATTGGAACAAAAATTGAGATCTGGAATTGAAAATGTGCAATTGGAATTGCACCAAAAACCAAAATTATTGGACACAATTCGAAAAAAGTTTCCAAATCTAGTGATGGTGGGTTTCAAAGTAGAGGTAGAAGAAAATCAAAAAATGGTTGTTGAGCGATCGAAAGAACTTTTAGAGCGTGTTGGACTCGCATTTGTTGTTGCGAATGATGCAAGAGTGATGGGTTTGGAGGATACAAAGGTGAAAATTATTCGAATGAAAAAAACTCTTGAATTAGAGGGCTCAAAAAGAGAAATTGGTTTGAAGATAGCAGAAGAAATATCAAAAGAAATAAAAACAAAGTAGGGAGAAATAAAGAAATTAAATCTCTGTTTCATCTAGTGTTACATCTACATTTGAAGGGATTTGAGAATTTGAGAGAGGGGGAAATGTGACATCGCCAGAAAATTCAACTCCCATTTTTTGAGCTGCACGAGAAATCATATGACTTCCGGTGGGTGCGGTTAAAAAGAGGAAAAATACCCCGACCAGAGATGTTAGTCCCATTCCTTGAAATCCATAATGTAAAAATCCAGAAAAGAAAATGGAAGCCGCGCCGAGAGTGGTGGATTTGCTAGTGGCATGGAGTCGATTATAGACATCGGGTAGTCTCAAAAGGCCAAGCGTTCCAACGGAGAGGAAGAAACATCCGGAGAGGATAAAGAATATAACAGATATATTCTGCAGCGAATATGTCGAATTGAGAGCCACAAAAATGATATTTATATTAGTCACTGGATAACCTCGTTTTCGGAAATGTAATTTGCCGCAGCAATGGTACTTATAAATCCGATAATGGCTAGTACTAGTCCTACTAGAACGAAGTGGTCGAATGAGGTTAGAAGGGCCAACAGTACAGCGATTGCAGTGATATTAGTCCCAATGGCATCGATTCCAATTACACGGTCGGGGATGGTGGGGCCTATGAATGCCCGATATCCACAAAACAAAGTGAGGATGCAGATTAGAATTAAAGCGGAAGTTAAAAAAATAGTATAAGAAAATAATTCAGTCATGACGCCCTCCAATGGAATCTAAAAAAACTTTTCTCAAAGGAGTTTTTGTGGGTAATTCGTGGAAAATATTGAGCGCATATTCCTCCCAAATGTGAATGGTTTTGAGGATAGATTCGACATCACTTCCGTCAATTGTGTGAACTAGTAGACTATTAGATTCCTCAATATAATCTAGAGTAAGAGTACCAGGAGTTAGAGTAATGCTGTTGGCTATAGTCGTGATGGAGAAAGGTTTTTTTGCGCGGAGGGGGACTACAATAACCGCAGGTTTTATGGGTAAATTGGGGTTCAAAATACGAAGTGCTACGTCTATATTAGCGATCACCATATCTCTTAGGAAAACTATTACAAACAAAGCTATGTAAGGAAATGATACGATTATGTTTCTTGCCGAAACATACTCTGGAAAGAAATTTCGGAATCCATAGGCTATGGGTAAGCAAATTACAAGACCAAAAATGAATTCGATGATAAAATTAGAAAGAGGGGGTTGGGCACCACGAACAAAAATCCAAGTTAAGGCTAGAAAAATTCCCAAAGGAATCCAAGTTTTGGTTTTTTCTAAGATGAACATGGCGAAAGTCTACTTGTGATACAGAACGGCTTCTATATAGCCAGAACTATCTATCGCGGAAATGGAAGCGGATTCAATCAGTGGCGAAATGAACTCAAAACCGATTCCAAATGAGATCAGAATGATGGAAAAGAGTAAGATAACATACTGGTTTGAACGAGAGAAAGTTGAAGCGGATACTTTTGGAGAAATGTCTCCCCAGAACCCAAGATTCCACAAACGAACTGAATATAGAAGAGAGAGAATCGTTCCCACCAAAATGATTAAAATTAAGAGAATGGAATATGTTGTTTGAACAGATTCTGTGTTTAGAGGCAGAATTAGAAGATGTAATTTTCCGAAAAACCCAAATAAGGGGGGAAATCCTACTAAAGAAAATATAGAAATAAATACAGAAATGGAAAGAATGGGAGAATGGCGGGAGAGGCCACCTAAATCAGAAAGTTTTGCAGATCCGATAGCATTTTTTATACAACCGCTAACGAGGAAAAGTGAGGCTTTGGCAAGAGAATGATTCAAAGAAAGAATAATAGTTGCCATTAGGGCCATTTGCCTCATAGATGGGAATAGAGCTGCGAGAGAAAGTGGCAGCATTATGAAACCCATTTGGCTTATACTAGAATAAGCCAGTAGATTATCTATATTATCTTGACTGAGTGCAGAGATTCCACCAAAAATCATACTGGCAGAAGATAGTAATAGGAGAGACATTCCAAAGATTGTTAGAATTGAAAATTCCCCAACGAGTGTAGATTCATTTGAGATAAATACTGTGAAAAATATCCGAATCATGGCATAAAGACCTACTTTTTTAACCACCCCAGAGAGAAGAGCAGATACAGGAGATGGTGCTGCTTGGTAGACTATAGGGACCCAAAAATGAAGAGGTACCAGGCCAGATTTAAGAGCAAAAACAGTAAAAAGAATCATGGAAAAGAGGATAACAGAAGGGACAGAAATATTGTATAAATCTGGTTGTGATAATCTATGAGATAGATCTGCTAAATTAAGAGTCCCGGTAGTTGCATAGATCCCACCAATAGAAACTAGCATGAATGCACCTCCAATGAGATTGAGAATTACATATGTCATTCCCGCCTTAGTTTGTTTGGAATTTGAATGGAAGACTACGAGAACATAGCTAGTCATGAGAGTTACTTCAAACCAAACAAATAGGTTGAATAAATCTCCTGTTAGGAGTGCACCAGTAACACCGAAAAGCATGAAATGTAAAATGGAATGGTAAGAAAATTTTTGTTTTGATTCATCTATAGTGGTGATTGAGTAAAGTAAGACCCCCGCGGTGACTATAGCAGATATGCATAGTAAAAGAGATGAGAAAGAATCTGCGACAAATGAAATCCCATAAGGAGCGGGCCACGCAGAAAATTGGTATACAAGAGGTCCGTGTTGAACAGAACGTAGGAGATATAGAAGAGATACAACATAAACAGACATACCAAGTAAGCTCAACGAAATTGTCAATCTAACCGAGCGTCTTGACAATAGAGTTACAGATGCGGTTAGCAATGCGATTAAAAGAGGCACCACAGGTGCATGATTAATCAAAAATAAAGACGCAGTCATAGTTGCTCCCATAGTCTATCTAGGTCTAATGTCCCATGCGCATCATGAACCCGAAGTAAAAGTACAAGTACAAACGCCGTAGTTCCCAGACTGATAACTATTGCAGTTAAGACTAATGCTTGAACGAGAGGGTTAGTTATAGAAACTAAAGAGTCACTATTAGATAA
>JAPYRM010000016.1 GCA_029941175.1 Halobacteriales archaeon | reverse complement strand
CTTTTGAAGTAGATCCTTCATCTGTGATTCACTTATTTTATCACCGAGTCTCCCGCTTTGGGCCAAAGCAATTATTTGTTGTTCGACTTGAGAAGCGAATTCGGGTTTACTCATCCTAACTGAATTTAATCGTGTTCGGGCCCCATCGGTTAAGAATTGTCGTAAGATGGCCTGTTTTTGCATTTCTGCTTGTTGTAATGCTTGCTCTTGGGCCATGTCCTGTGCTGTTGCTTGTTGTTGGCGCGCTTGGAGTTCCGCCATTCTCTGTTGACGAATAGCATCGAGGTCGCCGTCGTTTCCGCTCATATAGGGGAAACTTCAGCGCCATGTAGCAAAACGATTGCGGAGGGGAATTTGGAAAAGGGAATATGACGCAAGAAAAGACGTCAGATATACCGATTTAAATCGTCTCGGTTGAGTTTTTTAAGTACTTCTCCAGCAGTTTTATCTAGAAGGCTTTGGCCTTTCGGACTTACAATTCTACCGATAGAATTGGGAGGTTTTTCGAGTAGGTCCGCAATTTCGAGTTGTTGTAATATTGTCCGAATAATCTTTCCGCTCCCGCCGACATGGTGGACAGGTGCTACTCGGTATCGAGTTGATCCTGCTTTTCCGCCGCCGTAAATGGTTGATAGTCTTTCGACACCAATAGGACCTTCAGTAGCTACAGTTCGGAGGATGCTAGCTGCCCTGACAGACCAAAAATTGTCTTGCTCAGGGGGAAGTTCTCTATCAGAACCAGATTTGACAAACTTAGACCACTCAGGGGGTTCTATTTGGCTTGAAAGTGTCTCTGCAAGCGTGCTTAAGAATGCATCTACAGGGACATCGTAGAGAGTTACCATTGGTGTAGAAGTTTCCTTCCTCGGTTTTTAAGTCCGTCGAAGTACTGCTCACATACTGATGGAAGGTCAGGGGATAAAATTTGATGGATGAACAAGACGCTCTTAGGTTTATACAAGAAGAGGTTCCAAGGAGTGGCGATGACGCCGCGTTTATAGAAAATCTATTGATTAGTACAGATATGCTACACCAAAAATCGGATTTTCCACAGGGGACAACATACTATACTGCAGGATGGCGGTCAGTGGGAGCATCTCTTTCGGATATAGCTGCCATGGGAGGAGATCCAATAGCCGTGGTTGCGGCATATTCCTCTCCTAATTTCAGAAAGGAAGAGATAGGTGAATTTATTCGGGGGGCAAAAGAAGTTTGTGAGATAAGCGGTGCAGAGTATGTAGGGGGGGATTTGGATACTTCAGATGAATTCAGTGTGGTAACTACAGCGGTGGGGAGATCTGTTAAGCCGGTGTTTAGGAAGGGTGCTAAAAGTGGGGATTTGGTTTGTGTCACAGGGGATTTAGGTAGAAGTGCCGCGGCAAAAAAATTGTTCGAAGGAAATGAAGATGGAAAGGCAAATGAAATGTTTAGATTTAAGCCTAGGGTTAAAGAAGGTCTATTAATATCCCAATACTCAACGTCGATGATAGATTCGAGTGATGGCCTTGTTCGATCGCTGTATGAAGTGGCCAAATCAAGTATATGTGGATTTGAGATAGAAGCAGAGAAAATTCCGATAAGCGAAGTCCTTAGAGAAGTAATAGACAGTACAGAATCGGCACTCAAAGTTGCGATGACTTATGGAGAAGATTTTGAACTTGTATTTACGGTACCGCGTGAGAAGATTAAGGAGATTAAAGAGGATATAGAAATTGATGTAACAATCATTGGAAAGGTGGTGGAGAAGGACATAAAAGTGGATGGAAAACTAATTGAAAATGAAGGGTACACTCATGGGTAGGAGACGATGTAAGGGCCTACCCTAAAATTTGTAAAGGGATTGGGGTGAAACAGAGGAATCCAATTAAGAATATTGAGAGCCCCAAAATCTTTCTTTTCAGGTCGAGGGGCTCGTCCTTGATTGGACGGGCATATCCGGCTTGGGCTAAAAAGAGGGTCAAGATTCCCCAAAACAGCCACATAGAAACCGCGCTGTCTACATCGGCTGTGAAAAAATTTTCTCCAAAGTAGTAAAGAAATGCAGCTAGCCCAAATAGAAATCCAGGAACGAGAGCAGAAACTGTAGCTGCCCGTTTACCCAATAATCCACGAAGTATATGCCCACCGTCGAGTTGGCCTACTGGAAGTAAATTAAGGAAAGTGACAAACATGCCGACCCAGCCACCAAAAACTACCGGATTGAAAGCTAGATTTTGGTCAGAATAACCGAGTTTAGTTACCCCCATGAGAACTTCAAATGTATTTTCAGTTCCAGGAGAACCAACCAATATGGCAATTAGTTTAAACAGGATAGGGTATCCAAATTCGACGGCGAATACACCAGGAGTGGAAGGATCCACCCAAGTGGGTACAGAAATTGGATCGAGGGATAGTCCAATTGTTGTTATGACAATGGTTGCCAAAAGGCCGGCTATAGGTCCAGCAATCCCTATATCGAAAAGAGCAGTTCGGGTGGGAATGTGACCTTTTATTCGAATGACTGCGCCTAGCGTCCCGATGAAAGAGGGCATAGGTATAAAATATGGTAAAGTTGCATCTACATTATAATATTTACTCACGGCATAATGTCCTAACTCATGAACTGCGAGGACTCCGATTACGGCAGCTGCAAATGGCCACGCTTGAAGAAGTGATAGTGGGTTGGATAGAGGATCGGGAATATAGTACCACATAGATCCTGCGTAGAGGGTGGAAAGAATCGTTGCAATGAATAGTAATAATTGGAGCCAGGGGAATTCAGGAGGAGTATTATGGATCGGTTGGGCGAGGAGAACAGATTCTCCGAGCTGTTGGGTTAGCTGTATTTCATAGCCATACTCTTTGAAAAGTGGCCAGACAAATTCAATAATAGAATTGTGTGTTGTCAGAGGCTCTCCATAGTAAACTATAGACTCTCCTTCAAATTTTACTTCATAGACACGGAAGACGGAAGAAAATGAATCGAACGGGGGCCCAGGTGAAGGAGAATTAGGCATCAACTGCGAGATTAGGCACAGAGAGAGATAAAAGTTTTAATTAACAAAAGAGAGAGGTAGAAAGAGAATTACGCTTGGGCGGGTGTCACGCGCCAAGTTGTAGCACTGGTATAGGCCCACTTTTCAAGTTGGAAACCATACCTAGAATCTATCCGAATTTTCGCCAATAATGCTCCGATTTCTTTGGGTGAAAGTCCCACATCAGCCGCGATGAACTTACTCTTGAAGTAGAGGTTTCCACTCTCGGCACGATCGCGGAGATAATCTGTGAGTAGCTCTGTTTTTGCTTCGGTTGATAGGGAGGGATCTTGTTCCATTAGATAAGGAAAGGAGAGCAATTAATATATATACTAATGATCTCCCACTTTTTTTTCAGTGTTTTTCGAAAAACACCCACTTTTTTGTTGTTTTCATAAAGGCATTAAAATGCATTAGATCTTTCATAGAGCCACCAAATAGATTATTTCAGGTAATTGTATACCGTTTTAAATGTCTGACAAAGCAAGACATTGGGCGTATAAAAACACGTTATTTTGGGTCAAAATGGGGTATTATGGGCGGTCGTGGATCCAAAATGAACCGTCAATTTTTATTTCTTTTTTGAAGATGGGAACTTCATTTTTTAGGCGGTCGATGCCATCCTGAACTGTTTTGAAAGCTTCACTCCTATGTGCACCTAAGACAACGACGAAAACTACATTTTGTCCTGATTCAATGTGTCCAACTCGGTGATGCATGAGGACTTCAAAAATTCCATCACGTTGGCATAGATCCGAACATATTTGGTCTAGTCTAGCTTCAGCAATTCCAGCATATTTCTCGAATTCTAGTCTAGTTGTAGGAGAATCAGAAGGGTGATCCAATTCACGAACACGTCCGGTGAATGTGGCTATTGCCCCAGCTTGGTTTGCGTTTAGGGATTTGACTGCCCTATCAATGAGGGAATCTAAAGTTTCAAATGGTTCTGTTGTGTTTAATTCAAGAAGAAGTTGAGTGGTGTCGAGATTTTCGACGGAATCTATTTCCATCAGAGTTGTGCCATTGTGAGAATGTTCAGCTAAAACTAGATAAGGAATATTGGCATTTTCGAAACCGCTAACAAGAACATAATCATGTTTTGTTGCTAGAGTATCAAAAAGTGTCATGAGAGTAAGATTAGATCCGGACGCGGCCCAGTTTCCTTCTCCATCTATTTGATAAGCAGAGAAATTAGATTTTGTAAAAGTGTCAGTGGGCAGTGGAGAGATTACTGCCAAAGATCCTTTAGAGTATAAAAAAGTGGACAATTTGTCTATTAAAGTACTTAAATCGGGGGGAGGAGCAGCAACTCCAAGAGGTCTCATGTAGGGATAAAGGAAAAGAAAAGACTTGTATTCATCGACTATGATACGAATGCGGTCGGTACTTAGAGAAGGGAAAGGATATATCTCTTAAAGGCTTTCAAATTTGATAATGAGGATAGTGATTTCGATTGGTGGAAGTGTTCTGGTCCCGGGATTATCCAAAGATAGGATTGAAGAATATGCAGAAGTAGTGGACCAAATTATAGCAGAAGGGAATTCGGTGGGGATAGTTGTAGGAGGGGGAAAGATTGCAAGAGATTATATTGAAATTGCAAGAGAATTTGGTTCTAATGAGAGTGAATTGGACCAGATGGGAATAGCGATTACAAGAGTTAATGCCCAATTACTAATGTTGGGGATAGATCACAAATTTGGACAGCTTCCCCCTAAAGATTATGAATCTGCCAAGCAGATGCTTCATCAAGAAGGGATGGTAGTAATGGGAGGAGTGGCCCCCGGACAAACCACAGATGCGGTTGGGGCGGCGCTAGCGGAATATACTGATGCAGATCTACTAATATATGCGACTAGTGTGGATGGAGTGTACGATTCGGATCCAAAATTGAATCCAAAGGCAATTAGATTCGATGAATTATCTCCAGGAGAATTAGTAGAGATAATTTCCAGTATGGAAATGATAGCAGGGAATCCGGCCCCAGTTGATTTATTGGCTTCAAAGTTGATTGAGCGGTCTGGTATCAAAACTATTGTAATTGATGGGTCAAATCCCAAGAATGTAGTAAACGCTGTGCTTCATGGCGAGTATAAGGGTACTGTCATTAATTCGGATGCGAAATGATGTTGATATTCGATGATGAATAAAGAAGCTGATCGAAGATTCTGGGCAGAAAAAATTGCAGATGAGATAGAATCTAGAGAACCGACAGAGCCCATAGTAATAAAAGGGGCAGTATCGCCCTCTGGTTCTCCTCACTTGGGACATTTAAACGAGATAATGAGAGGATATTATGTGGCAGAAATGTTAAGGAATCGGGGATATGAAGTACGGCAAATATTTACATCGGATGACAAAGATGCTCTGAGAAAACTTCCAAACGTCTTAACTGATGAAAACTGGGATCTAGTTAGTTTGAAAGATATAGATGCAAAAGCACTAGGAGAAAATTTGGGCGTTCCATATTCAGAAATCCCAAATCCATTTAATAGTGAGTATAAATCATATGGAGATCATTTCACAGCGCTATTGCGAGAAAGTACGGAGATGATAGGTGTCCCAGTAGAATTCATTTCGACGACAGACATGTACAATGAAGGTATGTTTGAAGGAGTGATTCGGGAGGCGCTACAGGATTTACCACTTACTCGTGAAATCCTCAATAAATATCAAAAAAATGTATCAAAAGACTACGTTCCGTTCATACCCCAATGTGAGAAGTGCCGTAAGTTAACAACCGGTGTGAAAAAAGTGAATATGGATTTAGAGTTGGTAGAGTACGAATGCGAAGGTTTTGCAGATGCAGAAGGAGTCAGAGTAAGTGGCTGTGGGCACAAGGGAGTTGCGACATTCAGAGAGGGGAAACTTTCTTGGAGATTTGAATGGCCTGCTGATTGGAAAATATTAAAAATTGATTTTGAACCATTTGGGAAGGATCATGCAGAGGGCTCATGGCCTAGTGGTCAGGAAATTGCTAGGAAAATATTTGAGATAGAACCCCCAGTTCCGATGGTATATGAATGGTTTACGTTAGGTGGAAAGGCCCTTTCCTCTTCCAAAGGAAACATCGTTACGGTGGGAGATATGTTTGAATTGGTTGAACCAGAAATAGTACGTTATTTTTTTGCGAAGAATCCAAATAAACAAAGAGATCTTGATCTTGAAAAGATAGATACGCTAGTTGATGAATTCGATGGATTTGAACGGGCACATTACAAAGAAAATGTTCAGAAAACGGCTCAAGTTGTTCCTACAGAGATATATCCCATAATAATACGGGGGACGGCGAAGAAATGGATAGAGAAAGAAGATCTTGAAGAATTTAAACTGCGGCGGAGAATACCGTATAGACTTGCTGCAGTTTTAGGAATGACCAATGATAGTAGTTTGCAAATTGACATGGCAATACGGCAAGGGTTGATTGACTTAGAAATGCCAGAATGGGTTACTTTTTTGGCAATTGAACGGGTGCAAAAGGGGAGAAGATGGGCCGAGGTTCATCAAAATGAGTATAACTATCATATTTTTGGAGAAATTCCAGACATAGAGATAAGTGAAAAGATAAAACGGGCTTTGGAAGAATTGGCTTGTTTTGTAGAAGAGGGACACGATGGGGCAGAAATTCAGGAAAGGATTTATGAAATTGCGAAAAGTAATGGGATCGGGTTGGGTCAATTTTTCAAAGTTAATTATAAACTGCTATTTTCTCAGGATCGGGGACCAAGATTGGGACCGCTACTAGCATCTCTCGATCGAGAATTTATAGTGAAACGTTTGCGGAGAGAGGAATAAACGATTCATGGAATATTCCATTTGGGCCATTATATGGGGGATTCTGGTTTATTCAATTGGGATAAAATGGCTGGAACGTAGAGGAATTATTCCAAAGTACATTAGATCTCAAGGGCCAATACATACTATTCATACGGAAAGGGGGAGGAGTTTGTTGGAAAAACTAGCATCACCTAAACGTTTTTGGAAAATATGGGGAAATGTAGGAGTATTTGTTGCGAGTTTGGTGATGATAGCTACGTTTTTACTGCTGATATCTTCTGCTTCAATGGTAATACAGAACCCAACGCCCACTGCATTTAGTCAGCCTAAGAATATGCTCATAATTCCAGGTATTAATGAATTTCTTCCATGGGAAGTTGCTGTAGAGATATTTTTGGGGCTAATAGTAGGGTTGGTTGTTCACGAAGGTGGCCATGGGATAATGTGCAGAGTGGAAAATATAAAAGTTAAAACAATGGGATTTGCACTATTTGCGATTCTTCCAATAGGGGCATTTGTAGAGCCGGATGAAGATAGTATAAAAAAAGCAAAGAGAACGGGTCAGATGAGAATGTTTTCAGGGGGGGTTGCAAATAATTTTTTCGTTGCGTTGGTCTGTTTTTTGTTATTGTTTGGTCCAATTTCGGGAGGAATTGGGATAGAACAAGGAATAGCAGTTGGAGGAGTATTCTCAGGCTCTCCAGCAGAACAGGCTGGTATTTTAGATGGTGACCGGATAGTAGGTACTGAAAAAGGGATACT
The DNA here is from genome assembly GCA_029941175.1 of Halobacteriales archaeon. GTDB lineage: Archaea > Halobacteriota > Halobacteria > Halobacteriales > Hikarchaeaceae > Hikarchaeum. The sequence goes on along the minus strand of JAPYRM010000016.1, from coordinate 4,670 downwards.
ATTCGAAAACTGGGTAGTTGAGAGAAAGGGCTCGGATGAAATTCAGATGGTGGCCATGGATCGTAGAATTGGTATAGTTGGCATGAGCAGTAATGGGCCATACAAACATAGAGAGATGGTGATAGGATATGGGAATGATTTGGTGGTTGAAGGAGTAGAAGTACAAACGGTGGGTGGGTTGAAGGAATTAATCAGGGCTAAAGATGTCGTGCTAGTTCAAATAGGAAATGAAGAGGCACAGAGAATTCCCATGGGTGCGTTGGTAAATCTTGTAGAGGGGGGACCTTGGATGGAAGATGATAAAACTCAATGGCCACCACTCGGTCACATAGTGGTGACGGGTATCAACGGGGTTCGAGTGGTAGATAGCGATGGTCTTACAGGTTTTTTGAAAGAAAGCACTCCGAGAACGGCTGTGGAGATAGAGTATTATGAGCGTCTAGAAAGTGATAACAGATGGATAAAATCGAAACAAAAAGTTCAATTGGGGGAGCATCCGAATGCCCAAATAGAGTCTGGTTTTTTGGGCGTGATTTCTTCAGAAGGGGTCAGTGGGATTGAGTTTGATGACGTGGGAATAGTAGAATATCCGGCAGAAGTTTACTTGCAGATGTTAGGGGGAGGGGACGGGGTGGTGGCAAATAGTGAAAAGGTTTCTTTTGGTTCAAGAGTGATGCTTGCTTTGCAATTGCCAGTAATAAGTGTCGTTAGTGCCAATTTGTCGTTTAATTTTGCAGGATTCACGGCTGATAATACGAATTTTTATTCGGTGGAGAATTCATTAAAAGAGATAGATTGGGTTATATTTAAGTTGGCAAACATTCTTTTTTGGACGGGTTGGGTAAATTTCAATTTGGGTCTATTTAATTGCATACCTACAGTCCCACTAGATGGAGGACATATTCTACGAAAGTATGTAGAGATAGTGACCTCTAGGCTATCAAAGAAAAAACAACTACAGGTGGTTAATTTTGTGTGTGGAGGAGTTAGTGTGATGATGGTTATGTGCCTTGTAGTTGCTATTTTTGGTCCATCTTTGCTTTCTGGGTGAAGATTAGAAGATTAATTCAAATAGAGGAATAGTTTTTGTCTGTTGCCGGGAGATAATTAAGTAGAGTAATGAGATTTAGTGTCGGGTTATTAAATGAGTATGATCCAAACGAATTGGCAGGGATAGCAAAAACAGTTGATAATGACAAAAGCTACAAAAATCTCTTTATTGCGGATGAAAGGTTGTACAAAAATACATATGCCCAATTGGCGATTGTGGCTAATGTTACCAGCAGAATTGGCATTGGAACAGGAGTAACAAATCCGTATACAAGACATCCAGCATTAACGGCTGCCGCTATTTCCACTATATCAGAAATATCAGATGGGAGAGCCATATTAGGGTTAGGTGCCGGATCGCCCATGGTTCTCGACCAACTTGGAATTTCACAAACCCATCCCATTGAAACGGTGAGTTCTGCAACGAGAGCCATTAGGGATTTAATGGAAGAAAAAAATGTTACAACGGAAGCTGGTGTTTTTTCTATGGAAAATGCCAGACTAAATTTTGTTTCGAAGAAAAAGATCCCAATTTATATTGCAGGGAGAGGTCCAAAAATTTTATCTTTGGCAGGTAAAATGGGAGACGGAGTGATTGCTGGTGCGGGATTGGCTTCTGTTTCTGGAATGGAATATGCGAAGAAACATATTCAAAAGGGGATGGAATATTCAGAGATAAATTCGGAGAATTTAGACATTATATGTTGGGCGTTTCTATCAATTGCAGATGATAGAGATACAGCATTAGATTCTGTTGTGGATATAATTGCTCGAATAGTGAAAGCAGTTCCATTGAAAACTTTGGAAGCCATTGGGATTCCAAAAAAAGATGCCGAGGTTGTAAAGCGAATAGAGAATATTAATATGTTAGAATTAAAAGAAATTAGAAAAGGATTAACAGAGGAAATAGTGGAACAATTTGCTATTGTGGGGACTGCTGAGGAGTGTCTTTCACATATGGAAAAATTAATTGGGTCGGGAGTAAAACATATAGCTGGCCTTCCTTTTGAAAATAGAGCATACGATACCCAAGAAATAATAGAAAAATTTTCTGAAGAAGTGATAGGTGAGATCAAATAACATGTCAGCTATTAAATTTGGAGTGGGATTTCCAACTGGCATGGAAGGAATGATGTATCCAGTCCCATTTTGCGATCCAGAAGATCTATATCAGATTGCACAGGAGGCAGAAGATGGTGGGTTTGATTCTATTGGAGGAAATGATCACATAGTAACTCAAGAGTATGTGAAAAAATCCTGGAAAAATCCCCCAAGATATTACGAAATTTTTGAGACATTTTCATATTTGGCTGCAAAAACAGAAATATTAAGATTTAATACAGCAGTAACCGTGTTGCCCTTCCGAGAACCAATATGGGTTGCCAAACAAGCGGCTACGCTAGATCAACTATCCGGGGGGCGTCTAATACTTGGAGTGGGGGTTGGTGCTTACCGGGAGGAATTTGAAGCGGTGTACCCACAAAAAAATGCTAGGAGGGGAGATATCATGGATGAATATACAGAGGTACTTTCGATGTTATTAAAAGGAGAAACTAGCTATAGAGGAAAACACATAAATATCGAGGGGGTGGACCTCTGTCCAAAACCATTACAAGAACCATTTCCCATGTACATTGGGGGGAATCACATGAATAATCTAGAACGTGCAGTGAAATGGGGAGATGGTTGGGAGCCTGCAGGACTGACTCCAGAAGAAATCGGAAAAAGTAGAGAGAGATTGGAAACATTATGTGAGAGACATGGAAGATCTCCGAGAGATATTGATATCGCGCCTCAGCTTGTGTGTTGCATAGGTAAAAATCAAAATGAGGCCATTCGTGCTTTTAAGAAATCGCAAGTATACGAACATTTGAGATCGTTGTCAAATTCAACGTTGAAAGATCAATCGATGGAAAAGATCATACAGGCGAATCTTATTGGGAACCCAGAGAGGATAATCGAGGCATTGGAAGAATATCAAAAAGTGGACGTAACGCACTTTCCCGCAATTATTTTTGCTGCAAATAGTGTAGAGAAACTAATTGATCAAATGAGAATATTTTCAGAAGAGGTCATACAAAGTTTCTAATGACAACGTATGTGACTGGATTGAAATGCGTATTCTGTGGAGAAGAATATGCAGATCGTCCTATGTTTGAGGGATGTCCTAGTTGTAAAACTAAAAAATTTGTGTCAAATGTGGTGCCAATATATGATTATGATGCACTTTCAAAAATAATTTCTCGGAACTCGTTTGAAAATTTCAGCAGCGTATGGTCATGTTCAGAGCTCCTTCCTGTTGATATCAAATATGCAGTGACATTGGGAGAAGGAGGAACTCCCTTGATAGAGTGTCCCACTTTGGTAGAAAGAGAAGGTATAAAATTATATATTAAAGATGAAAGTCAAAACCCAACATGGTCGTTTAAAGACCGTCTTTGTTCTGTAGCAGTGTCCAAAGCTGTTGAGATTGGTGCAGCGAAGATAACAATTGCATCTACAGGTAATCATGGTGCATCTACTGCTGCATATGCGGGTAGAGCAGGTTTGGGGAGTGTAGTTTTTACTTTGGAGTCGGTTCCGGAAACGATGAAAATTCAAATGGGGGCATACGGGGCAAAAATTTTAGCTACGAGAGAGCCAAAAGATCGTTGGGTGTTGATGAAAGAATGTATTGAGAAATTTCAGTGGTATCCAACTGGAAATTATATGGACCCTCCGGTTGGGAGCAATTTTTATGGAATAGAGGGATACAAAACAATCGCATATGAAATTTGTGCTCAGTTGGAATGGGACGTTCCAGAGTGGGTTGTTCAGCCCACAGCCTATGGAGACGGATTGAGTGGAATTTGGCGAGGATTCAAAGATTTGTATGAATTGGAATTGATAGACAAGTTGCCGAGAATGGTTGCTGTAGAGCCATTTGGTCCTCTGAAAAAAACGCTAGAAACAGGGGGACATATAATGGAATCTGTAGAGATGGGATCGACGATAGCATTTTCTATTGGAGCTAGCATTAGTACGTACCAAGGTTTGGCTGCATTACGGGAATCGAATGGATTGGCCGTTGTGTCAAACGATGAAGAAATCCGGGAATTGCAGCAGATAGTGGGAAGGAAAGTGGGAATTTATTCAGAAGCTGCCGCGGTTGCTTCTGTTCTAGGAATTGAACGTCTTAAAGAAGAAGGAGAACTCAAAGAGGGGGAAACTGTTGTATCTATATCGACTTCGAGTGGGTTGAAAGATACTAAGATGACAGGAGAGAGGATAGAAAACGTTCCGGTAGTAGATTCAAAAATAGAATCGATTTTGAAATATATATAGAAGAAATAACAATATAAAATTATAGAACTAAAAGAGTGGGGTCACAGTGGGAAAGGCGTTTGACTCCCTTGGGAGTTATGTGAACTTCGTCTTCTACTTGAATTCCAGCAGTGCCTAGCTCATAGTAAGGGGGTTCTATACACAAAACCATTCCAGATTTCAAAATGCCCGCCTCAGGAGAAATTGTTGGGTGGTCATATACATCAATTCCAATTCCGTGACCCACGTGATTACGGTTGAATTTTGGAAATAATTTGGATCCATGTTCATTTACATAATCAACCACGCTGTTGAAG
>JAPYRM010000015.1 GCA_029941175.1 Halobacteriales archaeon | reverse complement strand
TATTCATACCCATAGCGTCTTTAGTGTCGTAGGAAAATCGTAGAAAAATAGAGTTTCCAACTACGTATGGTTTGATTCCTACTAATTCTCCGTGGCTAGTGGTAGAGTTGGCTATTTCTTCTAGTTCAGAATAATTGGTAGAAATCCAATTTACGAAATCCAAAGATTCGGAAACGTTGGCGACTTTAAATACAGGGGCCCGTGTCATCGCATTGTTGAATACTCTAGCTATAGCCCCACCCGCATTTCGAATGGCAGAACACCCGCGATTTACGCTAGCGACTAATGCACCTTCCGTGGTTGCTAAAGGGAGGTAAAATGATCCTTCTGTTGCAGATCCAAATACGGTGATAGGGCCAGCTATCCCCATAGGTATTTGTACAGATCCAATCATATTTTCGATATTAGTTGAAGCCAATTTTGCGTCGAAAGTGTAATTTCCAATAGAAGAGAGTTTGACATTTAATTCTGATTCTAGTACCTGTCGGCGGATATTGGCTGCGAGATCAGGATCGACGTGCTCCTCAAGTTCGTGGAGTTTAAGCTCCCCTTTTTGGACACGTTTTAGTGTGTCGTTTGCACTCATATTGAGGAAATAAAGCTGCTAAAGCTTAAATGGTGATTAAACGAAAGTCTCATTTCAGACACTGTAAGCAGAAATTCTCCAATATTTTATTTCCCAGGGGTGTCAGAAAACTTTCAGGGTGAAATTGGACACCTTCGTGGGGTTTTTTTGTATGACGAACCCCCATAAGAAGAGGAACTTCATCAAGAGTCCAGGCTGTGGGAATGAGGAAGTCAGGTATGCTACTTTCTTCAGCCGTTAGAGAATGATACCGCCCAGCAACAAATGGATCGGGTAGATTGGATAAAACACCAGATCCATCGTGAGTTATATGGGAAATTTTTCCATGTACAACAGAAGGGGCGTGAATAATAGAGACTCCATTTGCAGCACATAGAGCTTGGTAGCCTAGGCAGACTCCAAGTGTGGGATAAGTTAACTCCGAAAAAATAGACATGGAAACGCCAGCATTTTGGGGGAATCCGGGACCGGGAGATACAATAATACCATCGGGGTCTAATTTTTGTATTTCTCCTATACTCATGGCATCGTTTCGAGATACATCTACATTTGCCATAGTCCCAACCCCTTGGACGAGGTTGTACGAAAATGAATCATAATTGTCGATGATTAAGATGTGAGGAGAGTCCATGGTAATAGGCAGTTAGTGATTTTTAAGTCAGTCCAGGAGGGGGGAATTTGAAAGTGCTAGGTTCATTGCTTCGACTAGGGCCCTAGCCTTAGAAAGAGTTTCCTCATATTCGGTTTCGGGAGAAGAATCATGTACAATTCCAGAACCAACTGGAAGAGAATATGTCTCATTTTGGTGGATGAAAGTTCGAATGATGATATTCAAAGTGGCCCGATTGTCAAAACCAAAGATGCCAACACTGCCGGTGTAGGGACCTCTGTAAGAATCTTCTATTTCGTTTATTATTTCCATGGTCCGAGGCTTTGGAGCACCCGTAATGGTACCCCCGGGGAACATTGCCCTGATTATGTCGAGTACATTTTTAGTAGGTTGTAAGGTTCCTTTGACTGTTGAAACTAGATGCATTACGGCGGAGTATCTATCCACTCTGCAATACTCATCGATGTGAACAGTGCCATATTCGGCGACCTTTCCAATGTCATTTCGACATAAATCAACGAGCATAGCATGTTCTGCTCGTTCTTTTGGGCTATTGATAAGCTCGGCTTCGAGAGCAAGATCCTCAGAAGAATTGGATCCTCTTGGCCTAGTCCCAGCTATAGGTTCTGCTATGATTGAACCATTTTCTAGTTGGAAAAGTAGCTCGGGACTTACTCCAATTAAATCAATTTTAGGAAATTCTAATAGAGAAGAATAAGGAGCGGGATTTATCTTTCGAAGGGCACTGAATAAGAGACTAGGGGGGATATCGGAATTCACAGTTAGATTGTGTGCTGTGTTGACTTGGAAAGTATCTCCATTGCGAATGTAACGTTTAATTTTTCGGACACGTTCGCAGAAAATTTCACGCCCGCAATCGCTCTGAAAATCAGTGGGGATTTGAGAATAAGGGAGATTATTGGATGAAAGAGGTGGGTTTTGAAGAGAACTAGCTAGATTAAGTGTTTGTGTTAACGCAGTGTCAAAAGTTGCGTCGGGATCTCCTATAACAGGACATGAAGTAATTCTTAGTGTTGTTTGTTTATCGCGAGGTTCTTTCCATGATACTATGCAATCATAAAGTCCAACTTGAACTAAAGGAAAAGGATTTGACGTATTAATACGAGCAGGAATATCTTCTATTTCTCTTGCCAATTCATAGGATAACCATCCGAAGACCCCACAGGGGTAAGGAGTTTCACACCCATTGCGTATTAGATGTTCTTTAGAAAAAAAATCATATAGTTGAGATAGGGCGGATGAGGGGGTCAAAGGATTAGAGTTAACCTCAAGAAATTCGCTTGGCTTGATGCCAAAATATCCCCACCCTGGGGAAGATCCAGTTGTCTCTAGATAAAAACTCTGAGAACTTTCTCGGGAATTGATATACGCTTCAAATGGGTCGTCTACAACAACTCTGACTTCTACAGGAATTCTAGAATGTGGGGGAGAGATTGCTGCGATAGATAGATAATCATTTTTGTCAGTGCATACCTCAATTTGAGAATTAAGAGAGTCCACGATTAGCTAATAGATACCGGTGGTAAAAGGCATTGCTTGATTGAAAGAAAATTCAGAGAGAAGTATTACAGCTGTGATCGTACTGCTTTATTCATTATACTCACGGGAGCTTTTCTACCAGTCCAAATTTCAAAAGATTCTACCCCCTGGTATAAGAGCATCCAGATTCCGTCAATAGTAGTTGCGCCAGATTCTTTCGCTTCTCGGAGTAACCGGGTTGCAAGAGGACGGTAAACGGCATCCATTACAACGAGATCTGGGTGGAGGAAAGTTTTAGGGATGGGAGAAATATCAGTCCCCATTCCAACGCTAGTTGTATTTACGAGTATATCAGCATCCGTGAGTAAATTAGGTAGGCTAGAGAGCCCATATCCTGTAGAGTCTGGTACAGATTTGGATAGAGAATGTGCTTTGTCTTCAGTTCTATTGACAATAGAAACATGAGAGCCTTCATCGGATAGCATAAAAGCCAAAGCGCGGCCAGCCCCTCCTGCCCCGAGAACAACAGAATTTTTTCCAGATATACTAATATCGTGATGCTCGAAAGATCTGCGAGCCCCGGCCACGTCGGTGTTGTATCCAATTGGGTTTTCTCCAGAAAAATCAATTGTGTTGACAGCCCCAATTCGTTTTGCTATTTTGTCTGTTTGAACATAAGATAGAACGTCTTGTTTAAAAGGTATTGTCACATTTAAACCGGAGATCCCATTTTTAGGGGCGCTACTAATAACTTCTTTGAGATCGGAAGCTTCTGATTCTATTGTGATGTATTTGGCATCCATTCCGAGATGGGAATATGCTGCGTGATGCATTGCAGGAGATAAAGAATGACCTACGGGATTTCCCAAGAGACCAAAAATTTGCATTATAGATTAATTACAGGTCTCAAAATACATAAGTTTCTTTAGAGCTACCCGTGGCTAACAATAGCCAAATCAAAATTCATGATATGGTAAACCAAGATGAGAATGAACAAGAGATACAGAACCCCACCAATCAAAAATGGAAGGTAGGTTAGCATATCATCTGAGGTGTATCTAGCACGTATGTATAGCATGGAAGCACCCAAAATTGCTAGTACCGCGGAAAAGGCATTTAAGAATCCAACAGTACCCCAGTTGAAGGACAAATCCCAAGATGTGAAAACGATACCAAGAGTCACAGGTAGAGTTGATTGAAATACCAACGCCCCCGTAATATTATTTAAGGCCAATACGTCCTTATCACGAGATATCCAGATATAACTATTAAATGTCTCGGGGAGTTCAGTAGCTGCAGGGGCGAGTAAAAGAGCGATTATTGCAAGGGGAAGATGGAGCACTTCGTTAGTAAGCCACTCTACCGAGTGGATGAAGAGATGCGCGCCGAGGATGATGAACCCAAGTGCGAAAAGTGTCTGGGAAATGACTAACAAAGTAGAAGGATTGGAACGCCGAGAGGCTTTGGTATCGAGAATGGGCACTAATAGGGCTAGTTTGTCAAGTAAAATTCCAAGTTTGAGATCCGCGAGAAATTCTGGTTCGATCGCAAGCCCACCCTGTAGAGTGCGGCGAAGATAAAACAGATATAGGATCACTAAAGTGAAAGCTATTATTAGAGACAGAGATCTCCAAGGGACAAGTGCGGCAATTAGTGCTAGAGAGTATGCGATGATAAAAAAGGAAAGATCGCGTCTAGTTGAAGGAGAATATATTTTTAATTTTGACCCGGAAGATCTTCTGGATTTGAAAAGAAACAAACTACATCCTATGAGAAACATGGCGATAGTAGCTAACATGAATGGTGCACCTAGAATGGCACCCACTCCGATATCGTCTGCAGAACTTGCACCACCGGTTACCCATACAGTGTAAATCGCAATGACGGGTATCATGGTTTCGGGTAGTGCAGTTCCAATTGCTGCTAGAATACTTCCAGTGGCACTTTCAGAGAGACCAGCTTTGTGGCCCACCCATTCAATTCCATTGGTAAATATGGTGGCACCAAAAAGAAGTGCTGTGAATGAAATGATAAGAATGGTTATATTCAATAGATTGGGAGATATAGAAAAAAATTCACTCATATATAAAATTGTTAGAAGGGTTACTAAAGAGTTACTTTATACAACTGAGAGGGGGGAAAGAATTTTGGAGATTACCACCGATTGGTTTTTATTCGAACGAAAACTCACGGATTGATGTGATAGGCATTGTTGTGAGTCGGTCTGATTCTGTTTCAGTTTTAATTGGGAAAGAAATATTAAAGATAGGTAGATGGGTGCAGAAGAATGATTCTAACCGAACTGATGCAGAAGGTGGGGGAAAATATTATTGTGCAGATGGGTTTGAACTAAGAGAGTTTGAAGGATTGCACATTCAACTTCTTCAAGTTGAATTGGCTTTCAAAGAGCCAGAATGCATCATATTTGTTTCTAGACATGTGGGAGAGACGGGGGCTTTGTTGACGGCTCATTACACGGGGAATTTTGGAGAAGCAAAATTTGGAGGCAGACCTAGAGAGCTATCAAGGTCATGTCCAAATTTGCATAAGGCCATTGTAGACTCACTAAGAAAATATGCCCCCTCGAATTATGAAGTGGGAATTGAATGTACACACCATGGTCCATCGGATGTTAATGTTCCTTCAATGTTTGTAGAGATAGGAAGCTCAGAACAAGAATGGGGAGATGTAGAAGCGGCGGAATCTGTTGCGAAAGCAGTTATAAGTATCAAGGGGACGGGGCCCGGTTGTGAAAAGATAATTGTGGGTTTTGGGGGAGGGCATTACATGCCACGATTTGAAAGAATTATAAGAGAAACTGATTGGGCAATTGGACATGTTGCTGCGGATTGGTGTTTAGAGGAAATGGGGAGGTTAGATGGAGAAATGATAAAAAATATATTCGATAAAAGTGGATCGAATAGGTGCATCGTGGTGAATGGAAATTTGGAATTGGAGAAAGCCATAAGAGATGCAGGATATGAGGTCGTTGGCGAAAAATGGGTGAGAGAAACGAGCGGATTGGAACTAGAAATGGTTTCACTGATGGAGACATCCATTTCAACTATCGAAGATGGGTTGCGGTTTGGGAGGGTTAGATCGGATCAGATGAAAATTAGAGAATTAGATGAATTGCTTTTAAGGGATGTTCAAGCTATAAATTCGAAAAGGACGAGAGAGGTGATAGTTAAAAATACAATTGCGTTTGAGACTGTTGAAAATGGAAGTCGGATTAGTGGGAAAATGGCAATAGAGGATCGGCAAGCCTATGAGAACATAGTGGAAGAATTTTGCCACATATTGGAAGAAAAATATGATTTGGTGGTTCGAGAAGAGAAGGAGATTAGTGTTAGAGAACAGATATTTAGTCCGGAGAAAGCACGAAAAATGGGAGTTGAAGAAGGTCCTAAATTTGGAGAATTGGCTTCCGGAAAATCGGTTGAAATGGGAGATTGGATATTGATGCCAGAAAAAGTACAAAAAGAAAAAATTAGAGTATACAAACTAAGTTAATAACACGCACATATAGGAAACCGAAGTTAAAAGAAGAAGTAGAGAAAGTGGGCATTTCGAGAGGGTGTATAAAAGGAACACTAATGAGCTTGAGTATATAATGTATATTCAAATGGGATTTATCGCTGAAGATGTCATCCAACAGGCTGAAGAAAATGTAGGTCTTGGGAAGATACCACCGCGAGATGGGCTATTGACGGATGAACAGCTCCTTGAGATTTTAGAAGAGTTACAAACAAACATCACAGTTTTTGGATGTGGGGGAGGAGGAAACAACACAATCAATAGAATGTCTGACGAGGGAATTCATGGGGCAGAGTTAGTAGCTGCCAATACAGACGTTCAGCACTTGGTGAAGGTGAAGGCGGACACCAAAATATTGATGGGTAGAAATAGAACGAAAGGGAGAGGTGCAGGATCGTTGCCACAAATAGGAGAAGAGGCTGCCCTTGAAAGCAAAGATGAGATAATTGAAGTTATGAAAGGTTCAGATATGGTGTTTGTCACAGCGGGATTGGGGGGAGGTACGGGCACAGGGGCCGCACCTGTAGTTGCCAAAGCTGCGCGAGATATGGGTGCGCTGACAATTGCCATTGTGACAACGCCATTTACAGCCGAAGGAGAGGTTAGGAGAGTAAATGCAAATGCGGGTCTCGAGAGACTACGAGACGTTGCAGACACGGTGATTGTTGTTCCGAATGATCGGCTGCTCGAGGTTGTGGGTAAATTGCCCGTAAAGGAAGCGTTTAAAGCTGCAGATAGAGCACTTATGCGGGCAGTGAAAGGAGTAACAGAATTGATTACAAAACCGGGGCTTGTTAATCTAGATTTTGCAGATGTCAGAACAGTTATGGAAAGGGGCGGGGTTGCGATGATCGGATTGGGAGAGGCGGAGGGAGAAAATAAAGCACAAGATTCGGTGAAAGAGGCTTTGAGGTCTCCTATGTTAGATGTAGACATTTCGACGGCGAATGCAGCTTTGATAAACGTAACGGGCGGGCCAGATATGTCTATCGAGGAAGCAGAAGGTGTGGTTGAAGAAATTTATGAAAGGATTGATCCGGATGCTAGAATCATATGGGGAACTTCTATCGATGAAGAGCTTGAAGGGAAGATACGGACGATGATAGTAGTCACAGGGGTTCAATCGCCACAGATATATGGAAGGATGGATGCAGATAGACAAAGAGAAGAAAGTAGAATTGGGAAAATAGATTACGTTGAGTGAAGAATAAGAAAGGTAGAAATAAAGGAGAATATAGATTAAGTTATGGATGTTCCACGTGATTTGGCCTCATACTTACGCCTAATAAAGCTAGCTAGTGTCCCTACTAAAGAGGAATTTATACAAATTTCGAAGATTGCGGGAATAGGAATTATAGTAGTGGGGAGCGCAGGATTCATAATATTTGGAATAATGAAATTAATCCCGAAGTGATAAAAATGCCTATAGATGAAAATGAATCAGTAGAACAGCAAGTGGAGGAAGAGAGCGTAGCTGTCAGTCAACAAACTCTATCAAATATATATGCTATTAAAACTACGGCTAGTCAAGAGCAAGCGGTTTCAGATATGATAGCCAGGAAAGAGCATCCCGCGATACATGCGATTCTATCCCCAGATTCACTTACAAGTTACGTAATGGTAGAGGCGGATGAACCGGATGCGATTGGGTTAATAATTGAAGAGATACCGCATGCGAGAACAATAATTTCAGGGAAGAGTTCAATTGAAGAAATTGGACATTTCCTTACACCTAAATCAGATGTAGAAGGAATTGCAGAAGGAGATATAATTGAATTGGTCGCGGGTCCATTCAAGGGAGAAAGGGCGCAAGTGCAAAGGATAGATGAAGCTAAAGATCAAGTAACGGTAGAACTTTATGAAGCGACTGTTCCAATTCCAATTACAGTTAGAGGAGATCAGATAAGGGTTCTCGATTCTGGAGATCGTTAAGGGTGAGAGATTGTGGCAGAATGGATTTGTGGAATCTTAGAATGTGAAAATCGTTTTGAAACGATAGAGGAAATACTCCGTCATCAAATTAAGGATCACGCGCATAATTCTTGCAGAGTGTGTGGAGAAAAAATTCCAGACGGAATTTTTGCGATTTGGCATGTGATCGGCAAACATGGTAGAAGAGAATATGTACTTGCATATGGGGCGACTTCAAGTGATATTCGCTACCGAGAATACGTGAAAAAATTAGTAGAGTCGGAGATAGATATAGACACGACTTATGAATTATTGATGTCAGAGAGAGACGGAGAAATAGAAGAGTTTTTGCAAGATGGCTAGAAACCAATTTTTGGTTTGAATGACGTTTTGGTGGCATAATTGGAAGGGTTATTCCGTTTGAAACGTTCACCGTAGACTATCCCGATTAATAACCCAACTATATGGGCTAATTGGGCCACTCCTCCTGCCCCAAATCCACCGACAGAAATAAGAAATACAGAGATGGTTGCAAAGCCTATTGTCAATATCCAAAGAGGCAGGGGTAAGAAAAAATAAAGGTATACTCGAAGGTTGGGAGTGAGTACGGTTAGGAACCCCATGATGGCCATTATCGCTCCGCTAGCTCCAAGTACAAACCCAGGGGTTGTTGTTAAAAGATTGGCCCCTATTTGAGATAGTGCTGCGAGTATTCCACTAAATATGAAAAGATAGAAAAATTTCTTAGTACCTAAATACCGTTCGACGCTAGGACCGAAAAAATATAATGCTATGCTGTTGACGATGATGTGCCCATATGAGAAAGGGGAGTGGGCAAAAATAGAAAGAATCCAGGTCCAAACATATTCGGGGTGATATGTAGAGACAGTGAAAATAAGATTGTGCACACCCATTCCGAAAAGTATGATGACGAACCATTGTAATACCAGAGTGACCCACATCAATGCTAAGAATAAGTAGGTTAGATTGCCACGAAAGAAAGGAAGAAAAAATGTCAAGAAACGGTTAGAGACCTGATTCAAAATTTTAGAAATTCCCTGAGAATCAGAGGGGAAAGAATGATTACTATGAAATAAGACTTGAGGATCATTCCAATTTTTAAGACCATCGCAATTATGATTTTCTGGAAGACGATGAAGATTGCAGAAAACACCTCCGCAATTTCGGCAGGAAAAGGGTAGGGCTTCATTTTGACCACAAACTTGACAAATTGCCATGATCAAACTTGGAGTTTGGGTATGAAATGGGTTTGGTTTAGAAGGGAGAGGGGATTAAATTATATGAAAAAATTACAATCGATCTACATCCACGTCTTCATTAGATGCATCAGGAGTTAGATTTGTTGGAGACAGTTTTCCAAAAACTCCAACAGTGCCGACTTGTTTGTCATCAGGTGTGCCGCTTTTTAAGATTTTAATAGCAGACTTGGGGACCTCTATGAGCTGTGTTTTCCCATTTACTATTCTTTGTAAAATCACAGTTCCACCGGGATCATTTCTGGTTTTGAAATTTACCACAGCTGTGAAGAGAGACCAGAGGATCACGATAGAGCCCAGAAAATAGATTATAACAACGAAGAGGGTAATGTGATTTGAGGTCGCGCCTATCCATTTGTAAGGATATGCGTACCAGAAAAGTAAAACTCCAAAGGCAGATATGCTAGCTCCGACTATAGCAGAAGCGCGTTGATATTCGGTCGCGGGGAGGACTGCGAAAACTCCTAGTAAGAATATAGGAAAACCCAATCCGGCCAATAAACCAGAGATTCTACGTATGACAAAATAACCGAAATCTAGGTTTACTAGGAGATTGGTGGTGCTAAACAATATACCAGCTATAACTAGAATGCCACCTGTCGCGAAAAGTGCAGTCCCCGTATAAAGATTTCTTCGACTTTTTCTACCTGTGCTATCGTATACTTTTGCCAGACTAGTCATAATGTGTTTTATTCGGCTTCAGATAACAAAAGGGTACTGTAGGAATGAGAGGTTGAAAAGGAATTAAAAATCTGAAGATGGTTTTTGTGAGAAGAAATATCTCAGATGTGTCTCGAAGAAGTTAATGGTTTTGCCAAAAAATAGGATAGTATGGCTAAGGAAAAAACTAAAGGGGAAAAAGAAGAAAAATCTAGTTCTGAGGACATGAAGCTTGATGTTGATGGTACAGTAGAGGGAGCACCCATCGAAAGAATTGCATCTAGATTGACGTGGCCACAGGAGAAAAGTGAAATTGTACGAAAAGAGGGAGAAGAACTTATCAGAACTCCGGATGGGGCAAAAAAATTGGAAGAGTTATTAGAAGAAGTGGATACAACATACTTCTCTAGGCGACAAATGTTCGTAGAAGTTCTTGAAAAAAGAATAGGGAAAGGGAACGTCTCGGTTGTAGAGTGAGATGGAAAACGAATGACTTGAATTAGAAAACTAAGAGTGAGGAGAAAAATCAGCTATTTTTGATTGGATTCCAGCTAATATTGTAGATTTGGATTTCAGAGTGTCTAGCGGAAGTGTCAGAGAGGTTGAAATTTGATTTAGCGCAGTATGGAAATTATCGAAATGGTAAGGTTCTTCTCTGAAAGCATTTCGGACACTCTCTCTTATTTGCCAAACTCCAACTGGAGCCCAATAGGCGTCAGATATCTCTCGAATAACGAGACATTTACATTGCTTTTTTATGGAGATGAGATGTTCTAGAACTCCTAATCGTGCGGCGTAATAGGCACCTGCGGTTTCTTTTGCATAAGAAGTTCTACCACCATACCCCTCATGCTCGCTAGAAATCCAGATTTGGTTTGAAAGACTAGGATTCCAGACACTACCAGGTGATTTGATTTCTATTAACTCGAATTCCCAAGTTCCGGGGATCAAAAAAACCCAATAAGTATTTCCGATATAACTGTTTCTCCAAACAGTAACACCACCAATGCTTGAAAAAGAGCATACTTGTTTATGTAAAGATTTACCAACCATATCATCTACTGCGGTGATGGACCATCTTGTGGGAACTAGACGGCGTTGGTCGCGCAGTCCCATAGCTCCAACAGAAAAAATTCTATGGATATCATAGACGTCTAATCCTTTTTTATAGAGAAAGGATATTGCACCTTTAGCGTCCAGATCATCGTCTGATAGAGTTGTTTCCACAGGTTTTAGCACTTTAGGATTATCTATGATTCGTGCAGAATTCACATCCGCTTGGAAACCGATTGCCGCGGTTATATTATTAGGTGAAAAATCTAGCTTGGGTTTATTCGCTAGTGAAAATTCTATATCTACGGGTTTTGCCGAGATTGCAACCTCTCGTTGAACTCCTACGAACCCATCCCACACATCGTAAACATTTACAGGCATTGATCGATTGGAATTAAGCAGACCTATTCGATATTGGAGAATATCTTCAATTTGGAGATTTTTGTGGTACCAATCACTACTAGTGGCAAAATTAGAGGCATCAGACTCAGAATCCAACGGAGCAAGAATCCCTGTCGAAACATTGGGATAATTTGATCGCCCTACAAAAACAGAGGGTGCAGTGCTCTCAAATAAATTCTCTTTGATTGGGAAAGAATCGAATAGTTTCCGAGTATCTTTTATGTGATTTAAGATAGCATAGGATTTTTCTTTTGCGAGTTTCTTACGTTTATCTTGTAGAGTGGGTTCGAAACCCCCGAGGTGTTTATCGAGGGACACGTTTGAGATAGGAATTAAGATAACTTTAAGATTCGGGTGGCAGGGGGCGATTTAAACAGAAAAATTGTATAGTAACATCTTTTTGCCTGCTTACATATCTAATGATCATGGGAAATCTATGGAAAGACTTAGGCACAGGAAAAAATCCACCTGAAGAGGTATACGCAGTGGTAGAATGCGTCAAAGGTGGGCGGAATAAATATGAATACGAAAAGGATTTTTCGGCCATTTTTCTCGATCGAGTGCTGCACTCGAATGTACACTATCCGGGGGATTATGGGTTTATTCCAAGGACATGGTATGATGACGAAGATCCACTAGACGTACTAGTATTGGTGGGAGATCCAACATTTCCGGGATGTGTTATTAGTGCACGGCCGGTTGGACTGATGAGAATGGACGATAGTGGAGAGCGGGATGACAAGGTGATAGCAGTTCCAGTGGATGATCCTCGATTTAATCACATAAAAGACATAGAAGACATCCCCAAGCAGATACAAAATGAGATAGACGAATTCTTTAAAACATATAAAAATCTTGAACCGGGGAAAACCGTTCAAATATTGGGATGGGAAGGCAAATCTGCGGCTATTGGGGCCATTAATAGAGGAATGGAACTTTATTTGGAGAAGTTTAGTTGAAAAAAGCAGGGTTTTTCAAAGCTGAGATATACGTGGATAGACGAGAATATCAGATTTATGGGATTATTTGATCGTTTGCGCAAGGAAGATGGCCCAAGGGTAGCATTTATTGGAATCGATGGAGTCCCACATTCTCTTATAACAGAAAACCCAGATGTTTTTGAAAACATAACAG
>JAPYRM010000014.1 GCA_029941175.1 Halobacteriales archaeon | reverse complement strand
AGGAACGCCTCCAAAAGTTCGTATTGCCGTGCGGAATGCCCTTGCTGGTGGGGTTCTAGCACTCATCATTACAGGATTGACCACGTCTTTCCATCGGACGGTTCCGATAGTCAGTTCGTTGTCGGCTATTTCACGGACCTCGTCTACGGATAAAGTTGGTGGGACGCGAAATTGAACGTCAAAAGTAACTTCTACAGAAAGTCCATCTTCGCTAATACCACCTTTTATTGTAATGGGTTTGGGAGTAACTTGTTCGAAAATAGAATTTTCAAGAGGTGTTTGTGAAATTTCAGATGGCCAATTATCTGCCTTGAAGCGTGCTTCAACAGTGGACCACCAATCTATTGCATCTTGAAGAGCATTTTTCTCAGGGCGAGAAGTGTGGCCAGATCTGCTTGTTGCCACATACGTCCCGTTGAGTAGACCTCTATAGCCAAGAGCAATACCGTCCCACCCACTAGGCTCTCCATTGATCACATTGTCAGGAGTGGATTCTCGGGTTTGAACTAAGTGCCTTGCCCCATATGAGTTGTGTTCTTCGCTGACAACTCCCACAAAACTTACTCCTGTGGAGATTGCAGAAATGGCCATGGTAGTGAGGGGTCCTTTTGCATCCACGGAACCACGACCCCAAAGTACATCTCCATCTAGTTTAACTGGAATATCTCCAGGCACGGTGTCCATGTGAGAAGTTAGAAGAACTGCATCATTTGAGGGAGAATGTACATTTCCGGCTTCATCTATCCATGCCTCCCGTTGGTGGGTTTGGAAAAAATCCATTAGTTTCTCTGCACATTGTGCTTCTTGTCCCGAATAAGAGGGCGTAGATACCAAATCTAAGAGTAAAGATTTTGCTTCTTTTTTGCTCCATTTAGAACTCATAGTATATCCTCCGAGAGACTACCCATTGCCGATATAAAGTCGTCTGCGTGAGAACGATCGAGGGTTAAAGGTGGTAAAATACGGACGACAGTTTTTCCTGCAGGTAATGCTAGAATCCCATGGTCTATTGCGAGCTTGTTGAGTATAGAACCAGATCCACGTTTTACTTCAATTCCGATTAATAGACCAGAACCACGTATATCACGTGTTCTTGTCCCGATGGTTTCTTTTAATTCTTTGAGTAAATAGGAACCAATTTTAGACGCATTTTTAGGTAGATTTTCATTTAGGATAACATCTATGGTGGCATTTCCTGCGGCGCAAATGACAGGTCCCCCACTAAAAGTACTTCCATGGCTCCCAGGATTTTCTGCAATCCAGTCTTTACATAAAGTTACCCCAATGGGCAATCCATTTGCTAGTCCTTTTGCAGAAGTAAGTATGTCCGGGACTACATTAGTCTGGTTACAATTCCAAAATGAACCGGTCCTTCCAAGGCCGGTTTGGATTTCGTCAAGTATCATGGCTGCGCCGACTTCTTCAGTGATTTTTCTAACTTCTTGCAGGTAGTCAGAAGGGGGGAGATTGACTCCGCCTTCTCCTTGGATGGGTTCAACAATAACAGCGGCTGTGTCTTCAGATATACTATCTGTTAAAGATTCGGCATCTCCAAACTTGACGAAATCTACGTCGGGGATAAGTGGTTCAAATCCTTTCTTGTAAATTGGTTTCCAAGTGGCGGATAGGGAACCCATAGTTCGACCGTGAAAAGCTTGTTTGGTCGATATGATTTGAGACCTCTGGGTTGCGTGGCGAGCGAATTTTAGGGCTGCCTCATTGGCTTCGGTTCCAGAATTGGAAAGCCAAATATTTTTTATGTCCCCAGGAGATATTTTGACTAATTTATTATAGAAATCATCACGTGTGGAAATTGGATAGGACCCTTGGATATAGGTTATTTTTTCTAGTTGATTCTGTATTTCTGAGAGTATATGGGGATGATTATGTCCTGCTGGAACGCATGCATAACTAGCTCCCAAATCTAGGTATTCAGTGTCGTCGGTGCTATAGAGATAAACCCCGTTCCCATGACTTATTTGGATATTTTTTCTAGAAAAAATAAAATTATTCATAATATTGCCTCAGGGTAGATATGAGTGCCACCACCATTGAGTGCAGAAAGGAGGGGTTGTTCTTCGTTTGCACTGGCTATTATGGCTTTTTCTGCTCCTTGTTGGAGCGCGTCTGTTGCGGCCATTAACTTGCGTGTCATAAATCCTTCTGCTGCGTTTTGAAGAATGGAATATTGTTCTGGTGTTTTTGCGTGAGATATGAGAGTATTAGGATCAGATATATCGCGATAGATACCTGAAACGTCTGTTAGGGAAACTAAAGTTGCGGATAGAGATCCTGCAAGTGATGATGAAACCCTATCAGCATCTGTATTGACTGCTACACCATCGTCGGCTAGCATAGGGGGGGAAATCACAGGGACATAGCCATTGTCAAGTAAAAGTTGTATTAGGTCTGTGTTTACAGAAGTGATCTTACCAGAATGATCGCCCCTTAGAATTTTTTTCTTCCCATTTTCAATTGTACGGATAGAATCTTTTCTAGGTCCGTGGAGTAGACGTCCATCAACACCGGAAAGGCCTACAGCATTGATATTTAAATTTTGTAATTTTACTACGAGATTTGTATTGAGCAATCCTGCCATGGTCATGGTGAATACTTTCATTGTGGCTTCGTCAGTGAAACGCCCTACAACACCTGCTGGTGTTTCTACATAATTTGGAGAGATCCCCATTTGCTCTAGATTTTCATCTATTGCGGTTGAGCCCCCATGAACTATGATGAGTGAATTTCTTTGAGTAGACAAATGGGCAATGTCATCTAGAGCTCCCGCTGGATCAACTACCTTGGCCCCTCCAATTTTCAATACAATGGTCATGAGTAAGTTATAATGCGGTTAAATTAAGGTGAGCCGGTGGGGTGTAAACTTCTATATGAAAGTCCCAAGGTTTCGTCGAGACCGAGCGCTATATTGGTAGCGTGAATGGCTTGTCCTGCGGATCCTTTCATCATATTATCAATCGCAGAAAAGACTACGAGTCGGTTGTTCCTCTCGTCGATTTCAAATGCTATGTCCACATTGTTGGTTCCAGCAACGACCTTTGGTTCGGGGTAGCGGTAGTTTCCTCCTGCGCCGCTCAATAAATTGACAAATGGTTCATTTTGGTAAGAATCCCGATATGCCTTCCAAATCATTGGTTTGTCTAAATTCTGTTTTGTTGGAAAAATGTGACACGTTGCAGATGCCCCTCTAATCATATCAACTGCATGAACTGTAAAGGCTACTTTTGCGCCGAGTTCTTGTTCTATTTCGGCTTCATGTCTATGGCCGATAGGGGCGTAAGGACGGACGATGCCAGATCGGATCGCATGGTGAGATGAAGTACTCCCACTGGCCCCCCCTTCGGAAGAACCAACTTTTATATCTGCTACGATGGTGTCTTTTGGAGTTAGTATTCCTGTTTTAAATAAAGGGTACAGACCAAGAAGAGTGACTGTAGAATTACACCCACCACAAGCAATTAGTTTTGCGGATCGTAGATGTTCTCGGTGGAGCTCGGGGAGTCCATAGACAGCTTTTTCAAGTAATTCGGGGCAAGAATGGCCATTATAATATTGATCGTATTTCTGAGGATCTTTGAGTCTAAAATCTGCGCTTAGATCCACCACAATATCAGAAGCTTCAGAAAAATCATCTATCCTACTCATAGAAACCCCATGTGGAGTTGCTACAAAGAGTACGTCGACGGATTCTAGTTCTGCAGGAGAAGAATATTTTAATTTCAAATCTCGAAGATTTGGATGTGTGTATCCGATAGAACGGCCAGAACATTTACGGCTGGTAGCTTGCGTTATTTCGAATTGGGGATGTTCGGCTAGTAGCCTTAGCAGCTCTCCCCCGGTGAAACCACTTGCCCCAATTACAGAGGCAGAAAATGTCATTTGCCCCCACCTTTTTTGTTAGCAACTGATTCGATCCAGTTAATTATGTGAGTAGGTACATCTACATCCACACATTCATTGAGTGCTTTGAATTCAGTTCCAGGGTTAATTTCGTGTACGGTAAATCCCCCATCGTCGAGCTCCATAAGATCAATCCCAAGTAAGCCCCCTCCGACGGCTTTCGAGGCCTGTTTGGCGAGTGATGCTACTTCTTTGGGTATATCGTATGCATCGACTGTGGCTCCTTTTGCAGCGTTTGTTAGCCAGTGTGTTGAAGTTCTAGTCATTGCGGCGATGGGATTCCCATCGACTGTAACTACACGGATATCCCTGTTGGGTTTATTGATAAATTTCTGTATATAGAAAATTTTGTGTTCATAGTGCCCAAGTGTTGCTTTGTGTTCTATAATTGCCTCTGCAGCAGCTCTGGTATCTATTTTTGCCATTAGGCGCCCCCAGGACCCCACAATTGGTTTTATTACACAAGGATAACCCATGGTTTCGATTGTTTCGAGAGCACTTTCCGGGGAAAATGCTATCGTTGTTTCGGGGGTGGGTATTCCCGCATTCGCTAGTAAAAGGCTAGTTTTAACTTTATCAGAACACCGTTCGACAACTACGGGATCGTTGATGATAGGAATGCCATAAGAAGCAAAAAGAATAGAAGCAAATTTGCTTTGGCTCTGTGCGATGCATCTATCGATTACAATATCTAAATCTTTGAATTCGGAAGGGGGACCTTGTATAGAAAATTGATGTTTTCTGACATCTATTTTGAGTATGTCATGACCTCTAGATCTCAGTTCGGTTAGAAGTAACTTCTCGTCCGCCCTAATTTGGGAATATAAAAACCCGACATTCATGAGAGGATCACTTAGGATTACTCGATTAATAAATGTTCCTATGTACCTAAAACTGTTATTCTCCCCAATCTTCTTCGAGTTCGGGTGCTTTGGAGAGTTCTACTGGGTCCACACCAATTACCTCTAGTTCGGTTCCACAAGTATCGCAATCCAAAATTTCTCCAGATTCTACATCATCTGGTATTGTGAGTTCTGAGCTACATTCAACACAAGTTGTGCTTGCCATAGTAAGAGCATAAACAAGACTTCGGTTTAAAATTTCCTAATTTGATTATTGAGTATCGTGAGAAGTTATTTCAGGTAACTCATGGCCTCTTGAATCAGTTTTTCTTTTGATTGGTCTATTTTTTCTTTATGGTTAGTATATAGGACCAAATCTGATTTTAGGTTGTTTTTAGCATTGGAAATTGAATTTAGAACAGCGGCGGGTGAAGGACCCCCAAATGAATTCCTCATGTCGACGTTTTTGGCAGGGTCTAAAGCAGATTCTATTGAATCCTGAGTACAGAATTCGCTGAGAGGAGATCCCATTATTTTGTTGAAATTGAAAGAGATATTTTCATAATTACTTTCTGATTTTGCTATGATTTGGTGCGCTTTTCGGAAGGGTATTCCGGCCATAGCTAGGGTATCGGCAACGCCAGTTGCGGTGGAGAAGCCCTCTCCTGCAGAACTAGAAAGAAGTTCGACATTCCAGGTTGAAGTTTCTATTATTTTAGAGAGAATGTCTGCGGAATCGATCATTTTTTCGACGGAATTCCAAATATAAGGGGTCGCGGATTGAAGGTCTCTATTGTAAGCACGGGGGAGACCTTTTAAAGTTGTAAAAGTACCGGAAAAGGTGGCAAGAGTTGTTGCTGCAGCCGCTCGTATTAATTCTAGCGTGTCTGGATTTTTCTTTTGAGGCATGATAGAAGAAGTAGACGCGTAATCATCGTCTATCTCAACAAAGCTCTTATTTGAGTAAAAAATTAAATCTTCAGACATATTTGAGAATGTAATAGAAAGAGAGCACAGAGCTGCCGCAGATTCTAGTAAAAAATCTCTAGAAGAAACGGCGTCCATTGTGTTTTCTATTATACCTTCGAATCCAAGGAGGGTTGCAGTTCGTTCACGGTTGATGGGGAAGGGAGTTCCTGCAAAGGCTGCAGATCCGAGAGGGGATAGATTGATGCGACTATAAGCATCAAATAATCGGTTAGTGTCCCGTTCGAGAGATCCATAGTAGGATACGAGCCAATGAGAAAGGGTTGATGGTTGTGCACTTTGTAGATGAGTGAACCCAGGGATTAGAGTAGAGGTGTGGCTCTTGGCGATGGAAAGGATAGTTTCTCGCAAAGATAAAACCGAATTTAGTAGAGACAAAATGTCACTTCGCAATTGATAACGAATGCATGTTGAAACTTCGTCGTTCCTACTCCTAGCAGTGTGCATTCTCCCACCAGAATCTCCAACTTTAGCTACTACCGCTGTTTCAATTGCTGCGTGGACATCCTCAGCAGGAGGTAAGCTTTCAAATCCCATTTCGTGAATGGAAAAAAGAGCTTCTAATATGCCTTTGGCGTTGTCTTTGGAGATTATATTTTCTTCTGCTAACATTACTACGTGTGCCAAATCTACTGCGATATCTGCATCGAAGATGTGGTGATCTACATCCATTGAAGAGAGGAAGTTTCTAGCAGGTCCTCCGCTGAAACGGGTTCCACGTATTATATCAGGGGAGTCATTTGTCATTTTTTGTTTTGTGTGTAGGAAATTCAGTTTTTCTCGTTCGTGTTTTTGAAAATCTGGATTTGCCACGTTCATATTGAATCGTCGAAATGTCTCCCAGCTGCTCCAGCCCAGCCATTCCATTATAACGGTCGGGTCGATATTAGATTCAAGCAGGATCGAGGCATAGGAACGACGTAAATCATGTGGTGAGAGTTCTGGGCATCCCAAGTTTTTCCCTGCTTTCTTTACCCATGCTAAAGCGGTGTTGGTTGAAATGGGCCTGTGGATTCCGTTGTATTTACGTGTGATTGGCAAGTCAGCCGTTTTCAAGGTGGCCGGAATGGGGGCTTCCCTGTATCGGGAATTTTTTCCCCAAATTTTTATCATTAGGCCTCGGTCGTCTTCAAAAATATCCTCGGAGGAGGCTTTACAGGCTTCGTGAACTCTCAAACCAGAGGCTAAAAGAGTGAGGATTATTTCTTCATCTCTCGATTCTGTGCATTGTTCGATGAGGTGTTTTACTTCCTCACGACTTAGCCAGCAGGCAAATTTGCCTTTTTTCTTTGGGAACTCTACTTTCCTAACCATTGTAAAATTTATGTTTTACGAACTATAAAGCTCTTTTTAGATGGGAAATTGGGCAAAATGTCCTCAAATGGCCCTTCCATAGTTTGTAAAATGCATTCCATAGTTTGTAAAATAATAGATTCTCTCGGCTTATGCAACCTTTTTATATAACGTCCCGGCGTGGGTCGGAGTCATTTGTCATTTTTTGTTTTGTGTATAGGAAATTCAGAGTCGAAGAGTGCCGAAGACATCCTTTCTTGGAGGCCGTGATATTTTGCAACCCCTATGGCATCTGGTTGTGTTATGTCATCTAGGACTCCAGAGGTATTGAAAGAAGCTGCTGATGCAGAATGAACTGCATAGGGACTTTCTCGGGAAACCGCTCTTGCGTGACCACCTTGAAGATCTAAAGTCACAGAGCCTGTTACTCTTTTTTGGGTAACAGAAATGAAGCCGTTCAATGCTTCCATAAAAGGCGAATGAATTAATCCCAAGTATGCTTGTTCTGCCCACGCATTATCAACTGAGGTTTTGAACTTCCGTTCTTCTTTGGTAAGTACTAGATCTTCTAATGCAGAATGTGCGTTGAGAAGGGCAGTTGCGGCGGGGTGTTCATAATTTTCTCGAACTTTGAGTCCCAATATTCTATCTTCCATTACATCAGTTCTTCCGACTCCGAAAGTACCACACAATGTGTTCAGATGGCCAATTAACTCCACAGGAGAATATTTAGTTTCGTCTACTGCGACAGGATATCCTTCAACGAATTCTATAGTTACCAATTTGGATTTGGAAGAAGGAGATTGAGTCCATTCATAAATAGAACTTGGGGGAATAGTACTAGGATCTTCAAGTTCACCGCCTTCGATGGATCTAGACCAAAGATTTGTATCTATACTCCAAACCCCATCGTTTCCGGATTTGATAGGTAAATTATTTTCTTTTGCATATTTTATTTCCCAAGCTCTTGTTAAGCCCAAATCGCGGATGGGAGCTGCTATTTCAAGGCCAGACCCGCGCCAAATTGCTTCGAATCGTAATTGATCGTTTCCTTTGCCAGTGCACCCATGTGCAAGCGCAGTGCAATTAGCTTTTTTTGCCTCTTCTAGGATAGCTTTTGCTATGATGGGTCTAGCGAGTGCAGTGCCTAACGGATATCCCTGGTAACTCGCGTTTGCCCTCACAGAATCAAGACATAGATTGGCAAAATCAGTTCTAGCGTCGATTATACGTAGATCTAACGAAATTTCTTTTGCCGTTTTTTTTGCTTGTTTGAATTCGTTTTCGGGTTGGCCCACGTTGACCGCAACTCCAATAACATCTTCATAGTCATATTCTTCTTTAAGAATTGAAACGCACACGGTCGTGTCGAGACCGCCAGAGAACGCAAGTGCCACACGGTTCATGATCAGTATATTGGGGTGCCGACTTATAATATATGATGTTTGGAACGGAAGAGGCAGATGGCAAGAACTAGGGGGAGAATGGGCATGAAAAGATTAATAATAACTTAGAAAAGGGTAGACAAAAGAAATTAACTATATGTCAACGTTTGTGGGTGGAATGATAGCAGGGACGGTGGGAGCAGTTATTGTGACACTATTGGTAGTTTTTATAATAGATAAGATAGCAGAGAAAGAGAGTATCCTACCAGCTTCGTTGTTTATATCTAAATATATTGGGAACAAGGATGCAAACGAATATAGGAATCAGGGGGCATTACTTGGTGTTATTTATGGATCTTTGGTGGGTGGGTTTGTAGCGGTGATACTACCAATAGTTTCGCCGACTATTGTAAACATTTTCGTGTGGGGGGTGCCAGTTGGACTGATGATAGGAGTGATAGGTAGTAAATTTTGGATGGAGACGGTGTTGGGGGTGGAAATGAGTTGGAAAGGTATAGACAAACCAATCATGCGATCTCATATTAAATTTATCATAGTGAATATTGTATATGGAATAGTTGTCGTGGGAATGATCATATACGGGATCGTGTGAAAATGGAGAGATTTTCGTGTGGAGTTTAAATGTCTCAATTCCGCAAAATATAATCAGAGCGATTGAAGAAGTCACACTAGGAGTAAGGGGGTGGGAAGAGATTTGTGAAGAGCCAACTTTAGTGATCAAACGTTTTGAAAAAAGAGATTTGGATGGGCACGTGAAATCAGAAATAAGGTTCTTATTAGAAAGTGTAGAACCATTTGGTATCGAAATTGAAAATTTAGAAAGATTTGATGTGGCGGAGAAAGGGTCTTCGCCGGTATTATATCTAGAAGTAAAAAGCCCGGAAGTGAAAGCACTTCACGAAACTCTAGTCGATGTTTTTGGTAGTGTCGAGGGGGTGGAAGGGGAGAATTACATTCCACATATAACTATAGCTAGGGGGGGTAGTGGAGATTATACTGAATTTAGTGGTTTGTCGTGTGATACTGGATGGACTGTTGAAATGTTGGAATTTTGGGATAGGGGTGAAAGAAAGAAAAGAAGTAAAATTATATTAGGAAAAAATAAGTGAAACTAAAATCAAGATTTTCGGGTGGTTTTGTCGAAATGATAGAAACTTTTTTTAGCATGGTTTGGGAATCTAGAAGTCCATCTATTCCGAGAAGTGCACCATGGGGAATCCAGATGTTGTGGTGATGTTTTTTTGCAGATTCCACAATCTGAGTCTCGATTTCGGGGAATGCGAGGGCGGAACAAGAAAGGACCATTAGATCGCTAGTTGCTAGGACATCCTTCCCAAGAAAACCAACAACTTCGTGAGTGGCCGCTTCGATGCAGAGGTCTACAGGAATTTTTTCTAGACGGGGGGGTCGGTGATTTGTAATTCTTCTGGTAATTCTTTTTTTAAGTTTCGGACGTAGACGTAACGGAGATCGAAACGGGGATCTGCGTTTATTTTGTCATATAGATATTTTGCTATGTGACCAAATCCTAATAAGCCAATAGTGAGTGGTTTTTTCATGGAAAATGAGTAACCTCCATAAATAAGTAAATGTGCCGCATGGGTAGTGAGTTTGTTGGTGAAAGAATATAAAATTCTGACATCGGAAAGGACAAGAAGTGAAACGTCCCCTATGAGTGCATGAGAATGATTGAATGGAAGAATATCTACCATTTATCACACCCCAAACAAATGGGACTTATTGCTGTTG
This sequence comes from Halobacteriales archaeon, assembly GCA_029941175.1. Classification (GTDB taxonomy): domain Archaea; phylum Halobacteriota; class Halobacteria; order Halobacteriales; family Hikarchaeaceae; genus Hikarchaeum. The sequence continues at coordinate 2,985 of JAPYRM010000014.1, read as the reverse complement.
CACATGCGTTGCATGAATTCTATTGTGTTGCATTACCCCCAATCATACCGCTTATTGTAGTTGATTTTGATATTTCGTACGCCCAAGCGGGTTGGTTGGTGACTGTGTTTTATGTAGTATATGCCATATTTCAGTTGCCAGCAGGAATTCTAGCAGATAAAATTGGAAAAAGATATGTGCTTGGATTTGGATTGGTACTACTGGCATTTGGGGTATTTCTTGCAAGTAGAGCAGATACATATCAAGCGCTATTGTTGTCACAAGTTGTGGCAGGGATAGGAGGGAGTACCTATCATCCTGCGGGCTTGTCTGCAGTTTCGGATTTAGAGGCGGATGGGACAGCAGGAAAGGCCATGGGGTTCCATGGATTGGGGGGAGCGGTTGGAACTGCATTGGCCCCGGCAGTGATAGGTGGAATTATCCTAGTAACCGATTCTTGGCGTTTGGCCTTATCCCTGATCGCGATTGTCGGAGTAGCATACGCCGTGTTTTTCCATAGTAGATTTATCGAGCCAGATAGTGTTGTAGGAAATGTAGAGAAAAAAGTTGTAACAAAGGAGGAAAATATAAGGACTCGACTGAAGAATTTTCCGTGGGATCTGTGGGTAGTTGGTTTGGTGACTGTTAATTTTTTGTTGGGTGTAGAAATCGGTGCAGCGAGAACGTTTACTACATCTTATGTGTTTTTGAGGAGTTCAGAAATGGTGAGTTTTGCAAATACTGTGTTTTTTGTCATGCTTGTTGGGGCAGGAATATCTACGATTGTAATAGGTCCTTTGGCAGATATGTTTGATAAAAGAAACCTTGGTGCGTTGACTTTTTTAATAACAGGGTTTTTACTTTTGTTGACAGGAATAATTCCGCCGAATAGAATACTTCTATTGGGGTTATTTTTCCTGATAGGAGCCATGATGTGGACCACAGTTCCGGTGATGAATGCATTAACGTCAACGTATGCAAAAAGAGATTTTTCAGGTATGTTATTCGCTTTGACTTTGACGGGTTCGGCGCTAGGGAATGCGGCGGGACCATTTATGTTTGGTTTAATATTGGAACGTACAGACATTACAATAGCATATCCAGCCATTGCCATATTTAGTGTGGCGGGAGCCATTGCGTTCCTTGTTATGAAGAGATTGTGAGGGAGATGAAATTTGTATAATATGGAATTGGTTGTTTTTTTTGTGATAGGGGGATTGGTGTTGGTCTTTTTTATGTTTTATTTGATTCTTAGAAAAGCGGTGGTAGGATTCAAAGAGGGGTTTGATTCTAGTCGGAGAAAATGATAAACCACATCGAAAATTGTATAATATGGCATGCAAAAGAAGGTGCATGGATCCGCGAATTAGGGAACATGCAAAAATTATTTCGATGCATTCGACCTCTATAGGAAAGGGAGATAACGTTGTTATTGATGCGAATCCCATTGCAGATGATTTAGTAACTGCTTTATGCGAAATTTGTGCAGAAATTGGATCAAATCCGTTGGTGATTAGAGAACGGACTGGAACACGATTTTTGAGGGCTTATTTGAATAGTTCAAAGGGTGAATTTCAGATCCCGACCCATGAACTGGCGTTGTTCAAGGAGATGGACGTATACATCGCGATTAGAGGAGGTGGAAATGCTTCAGAGATGTCAGATGTGGATCAAAATAAAATGAATGGTTACAATCTTGTGAAGAAACCTATAAGAGATGAAAGATTGTCTAAACGGTGGTGTTTGACTCAATTTCCTGCTCCTGAAAATGCTCAAAGGGCAAGTATGAGTACAGAAGAATATGAAAATTTTGTTTGGGATGCGATAATAAGAGATTGGGATGTTCAGAAAAACCACCAACAAAAACTTTTGGAACTACTTGAAAATGGGGATGAGGTTCATATTGTAAGTGGAGATACAACCGATATTACGATGAATATCGGAGGTATGATTCCTATTAATGATTATGGCAATCATAACTTGCCGGGGGGGGAAGTTTTTACTGCCCCCATAATAGAATCTGTAAGGGGAGAAGTGGTGTTTGATATCCCATTAAATTATAAAGGGAAAGAGATTGAGAATACTTATCTTAAATTTGAAGGTGGTGTCGTGACAGATTATGACGCTGGGAAAAATGGAGAAGTGGTGGGGGAAATTCTATCTGCAGACCAGGGTGCAAAGTCGGTCGGGGAATTGGGGATAGGAATGAATAGGGGCATTGATCGATTTACAAATAACATATTATTTGATGAGAAAATGGGAGACACAATCCACATAGCGATTGGTATGGCTTATGCAGATACAGTAGGAGAGGGAAAGCAGAAAAATGAGAGTTCAGTTCATGTAGATATGATTACAGATATGTCGAAGGATTCGTATATAGAACTTGATGGGGAATTAATACAAGTAGATGGTTGTTTTGTTTTCGAAGCGGGGTTTAAACAAAAATGAAGCTGGAAAGAAGGACTATTCTGATTTTTGTTTAATTTCAAGTATATAACCAAAAGGATCTTGTAGATATACTGCAGGTGCTCTTCCTGTTGCTCCAAGTGGGTTTCCTTCGCGCATGATGGGTATGTTTGCAGCGGACAATTTTGATTTGACTTCGGATATGGGGATGTCCACTATGAATGCGAAGTGATCATAATTACTTTTGTCAGGAGGGGAAAATTCGTCGATTGGGCGGATGTGTAATACTGCATTGTCTCCAAGACGGAGGGTAAAAATGGTGCGTACACCTTTTTTGTAATCATCTATTTGTTCCGCTTCAAATCCTAGTATGTTTGAATAAAATTCTAGTGCCTCCTCCACGCCAGATTTTGGAATCTGGATGTTGACATGATCTATTGCAATAACATTCATATAATATTTAAAAAGAGGTGGGACATAAACTAGGGTGTATATAACCAATTGAAATAAGTGGAATTAAGAGTAGATATATATTAAAAGTGAAGTGTGTTAGCTCGTGTTATGATATTAGGAACCTTTATTAGTTAAGTGACCTAC
>JAPYRM010000013.1 GCA_029941175.1 Halobacteriales archaeon | reverse complement strand
ATTACATGATGGTGCTCCTGGAAACATTTCTTATGATTGGGAAAATGGAAATAAAGAAAATGTGAAAACTGCATTTAGCAACTCTGATCATATAGTTGAGTTGGACCTAGTTTTACCACGACTAATACCAAATGCAATTGAACCTCGGGTAGCTCTTGCAGATTATTCGTCCTCTTCTGGAAAACTATCTATTAAACTTTCAAGTCAAGGGGCTTTTGGACACCGGAATTATTTTTCAAAATCACTAGGAATTCCCTTACATAAAGTCCATGTCACGGTGCCCTTTGTTGGTGGTGGGTTTGGATCTAAAAGTAAATTCTATGCTGGAGAATTAATTTGCGCGTGGTGCTCTGTCCAACTAGGATTGCCTATTAAATGGCAAAACACCCGATCCGAGGCACATATCACTGATGCCCAAGGCAGGTCTCATGTTACTAACGCAAAAATCGCATTCAATAATGACGGAACTTTAACCGCCCTTGAAGCTCACACCTATCTTGACATTGGAGCATATGTTTCTACAAAAGCACCATTACAAACAGGCGGGTATGGCGTTCTACTATCTGGCCTGTATAAAATCCCTGCAATATCTGTTAGAATGACAGGTGTATTCACCAATTCCACTCCTGTGGACGCATACCGTGGAGCGGGGAGGCCAGAAGCAGCATTCGTCGTCGAACGCCTTGTCCATTTAGCAGCGAAGAAGCTAGGCATGGATCCTGTTGAGATCCGCAGAAAAAATTTCGTCCAAAAAGATGAATTTCCTTATAAAACTCCCATTATTGCTGAATACGATTGCGGTGACTACGAAGCTGCACTCGATCTAGCACTAAAAATAATTGATTATGACGGATTGAGAAAGGAACAAATTTCTCTTCGAAACGAAGGAAAATATATTGGAATTGGGCTCTGTTCCTTCATAGAACGAAGTGGGGGTGGGACTGAAACTGCAAAACTAAGGATACACCCCACCGGTGCAATAACTGCATACGTTGGTTCTGCAGATTGTGGCCAAGGACATCAAACTCCTTTCACACAACTAATATCTCAGGGAACTGGGGTGCCATTCAAAGACATCGAAATCGTTGCAGGTGATAGTGAAATATTACCTAGTGGGACTGGATCCTTTGGCAGTAGGACCGGTTCTATGGCTGGTAGTGCGTTACTTCGATGCACCGAGCAAACAGTGGAAAAAGGAACAAAAATCGCAGCCCACTTATTGAATACTTCTACCTCTGACATAACGTTTAAAAATAGCAATTTCCATGTAACCGATTCTCCCGACAATTCTGTGACCTTCGCAGAAGTTGCAGCAGCAGCCTATGGGAACAATATACCTGAAACTGTTGAAAAAGGATTCGAAGTGACAACGATTTACGAAAATAGTAAAAAAGCATGGCCATATGGAACTCACATAGCCGTTGTTGAAATTGATGTAGAGACCGGGGAGGTTAAATTACAGCGTTATGTTGGAGTAGATGATGTTGGCACTATATTGAATCCCATGATCGTCGAGGGCCAAATTGTCGGGGGCATTGTTCAAGGAATTGGACAAGCTTTGTTCGAACAAGCCGTCTATGACAGCTCTGGTAATCTCGTATCTGGGACTTTACAAGATTATGCAATGCCCCGGGCAATGCATCTCCCTGATATAGAAACAGACCATATTGTTACTCCTACATCTAGTAATCTACTCGGGACAAAAGGTGCTGGAGAAAGTGGGACTATTGGATCTCCTGCCTCCATAGCAAATGCCGTCTCCGATGCGCTTGAACCATTTGGAATTTCTCATATTGACCTCCCAATAACCGACGAAAAAGTATGGCAATCTATCAGTAAAGCTACCTCTTCTTAACTACTTTTGATACCAACTTGCCAGGTGATAAGAGACTCAAGAATATAGTTAACAATTAACCCTGCCGTTATACCTATTATATTTGCTAAAACTAGTTCAATCCCCCCATACTCCGTTTCAATTTTTCCTACAATAGTAACCATAACTCCAGTTGCCACTACTACACCCACTGACCGGACAAAATTTGATTTCATAAACCGAATTAATCTCTGATATTTTCCATTTAACCCATCTTCTGAGAATGTCCAGTATTCATTCAACAAAAACATAGCTATAATTGCAAGCTCTGCTCCTATCAATTTGGAAGGAACCAATGGAAAACTCATTGAAATAACTAGCAAACTTAATACTGCACTATCTATCACCCCACCCATAATTCCAACCATTGTGAATTTTGAGAACTTAACAATGGAGAATAAATATTTTATTTTCCCTATTTTGAGACTCCTGATAATTTTTCTATCCGATTCTCTCGCAGTCACTATGCCCTCCGCATCTTTTTAATTTTCCTACGAACGGTGAACAGTGCCTTAAATAACTCCAATACAGTTGGGACCATCTTGACTGTTGACCCTGGTTGATCCTCCCATTCTATGGGCACCTCTTCAATGTTATGTCCTCTCATCGATACAATTGAAATCAGTTCAATATCCCATGAAAATCCCTCTTTTTCTATGTCTTTTTGTACATCCTTCCATACTTTTTTATCTATGGCCTTCACACCACATTGATAATCATACAGTTTCACTTCCAAAATGATCTGTGATAAAAACGAAAACCCGTCTCCTAACAATCTTCGTATATCACTCTGGTGAACTTTCACATTCGAATTAGGATGTCTGCGAGAACCAACTGCCAAATCCACATGTGATTGTTTAACCGAATCACACACTTTTTTAACCGATTTTGCTGGGGCACTTCCATCTGCATCAACAAAGACCAATATGTCCGATTTTAATTTGTTAAATCCTTGTGTTATTGCTGCTCCTTTTCCTCTTCTTACATCAGACACACCGACCCTTGCTGGTATATCTTTCATTTGATTTAATTCACTTTGACTTGGATTGTCTATTTCTATTAGAATTGTGTCTGGACAAAGTAATTCGTCCAGCTCTTTAACATATCTTTCCAGTTTCTTTAAATTTGGATTATAAGCTGGAATGACAACCCCAATAGAATTTTTCATTACCTCCTGGTATAGAATACGAAAATGGTTAGTACTTTCTCTTCTTCTTTCCCCCTAATGGAGTATAATCTAATTTTAACCTGGTGGATTTTATTACTTATACTATCGCTCATAGGTTTGCCAATAACCTCCACTCTCTTCTGGAGGCTATCCGACAAAGGGGCTTCTGCAGCACTTACTTTTAGCTTAACTATGCTCTTTTTCTCTGTCTATTGGATGGGCCAATTTTCATTTAATTTTTCCACAGTAGTGGTAGGATTGGTTTCTCTCATCATCCTATCTTTAGGTGTTTTTTTTCTAAATAGGCCTGTGCTACCTATCAAGAGATTTGCAGAATCTTTTACTGTTTTCACAATAGCATTTCTTTTAATCATTGCTATACGTTCGGCAGATCCTTCTATATACCCTATAGGGGGAGAAAAGTTTCTAGATTTTGGACTTTTACAATCCATCTTACGTTCTTCAGTTTTACCCCCCGAAGATCTTTGGTTCGCAGGAGAAACAATTCGATATTACTATGGTGGTCATTTAATTTCGGCGATACTTTCTATGCTATCTGGCATTCCTGCAAAATTTGCATACAATTTGGCTTTAGCTAGTTTCTTCGGCGCTCTCGTATCGGGAGCATATGGCCTCTCTGGATCCATTTCCACTTTTTATGGCAACTCTCATAGATTTGCAGGATCTCTCGCGGCTGTTATAGTTGGAATCTCTTCCAATTTTGTAGTCACGTTTTCTATTTTCCTTTGGATTCTTCCCCTCGGGCTAGCAAAATCCATCGCACGTTCCATTGCTAGTGTAACTGATTTAAAACCTTTATACCTGCTACATCCGGACTCCTTTTTCTATTGGACTTCTAGTAGAGTCATCCGAGGAACTATCAACGAATTTCCATTTTTTGCATGGCTAAATGGAGACCTCCACGCACACATGATGAGCACTCCTTTTATGGTTCTCCTTTTGTTCACGATGTTTGCATATTATCTGGCACCTATTAATTCAACCCGAGAAAGACGGTTATTAATTCTAGTCGCACTTCCATTTCTATCTGGTCTATTAGCTGTCGTAAATACCTGGAGTTATCCTACTGTATTTGGGCTTTTATTTTTAACATTGGTATTTTCTCCAACGGATCCACTGTCTATAATTTCTCCTTCTTTGAACTCAAAAATCATTCTCCAGAATTCCCAACGTAAAATATTTCGTATTGTCACTTCTCTATTTATCTCTATATTCGTAATTTTGTTAGGATCTTTAACAGTCATCCCATTTTTTGTTCAATCTGCATCGCTACGGACAATTGCATTTTTCCCCCCCCGAAGCGGACTAGTTGAGTTTCTCTTCGTGTATCTATTTTTCATACTTGTATATTCAATCTACATGTACTCTATACTGTCCACTGAAATTTCTCAAAGTCATAGCAGGGTGTTTTTGCTATGTTCGCTATTATTTTTAATCGGCCTTTTGTTTGGGGCACCCGCGGTAGCAATACTCTTGCCTTTATGCATAATTTCTTGGCTCTTATTAGAAAATTTTTCCTCCAAAGTTGGATTTGAATTGGTTTTATTTCTTGCCGGGGCAGTACTTATTCTTTTAACCGAATTTCTATTCATCCAAGAACAAGCCGGTCCTGGGAGGATGAACACTGTATTTAAAATCTATATGCAAGTCTGGATATTTCTCTCTATCGGGGCCTCCGTAGCACTCACTCGTTTATTTAATGGCCCACTTCTGAAAAGTGGTCTTCTTCCAAAAAAGAGCTATAATTTAATCACAACCGTCTTTTTATCTTTGCTTATCATATCTACTACATTTTATGCTGGATTTTCTATGACGGAGCATTTCTCTGACGAACCCAACTTCACCCTCGATGCCACACTGGATGCTACTACAAATCATCCTTATGAATGGGAAGCAATTACATTTATAGGGCGTCAAACAGGATCTCCTAATATAGTCACTGCACCCGGATGCTGGTGCAATTCTTTGGAAACGACCCTTCCATACCGATGGGTCAATGCACCATCTAGTTTTACAGGGGTTCCCACAATTGCGGGATGGTCTCATGAGGTGGGGTACCGTGGAGAAGAGCCCTACTTGCAGAGAGTTTCTCATGTAAATCAAATATATACGGGACCGTCAGAACTCCGAAATGAATTATTGCTCTCATATGATGTCAAATATGTCTATGTTGGAAAAAATGAACGAGAGCTATACGGAATATCCAATTTCGACGATCCTTATTTACAAATTGTTTTTGAGAATGAAGAAGTTATCATCTACGAATATATCTCTTAATTTCTAACATCTACGCATTCATTTTTTTGGCGGCACTTTTAACGGCCATTATGATGCTATCATATCCCGTACATCTGCATATATTTTCAGAAAGAAATTCTCTTATATCCTCATCGGAAGGGTCTGGGTTCTGATCAAGTAATGCTTTTGAAGATATTAACATTCCAGGAGTGCAATAACCACATTGAAATCCTTCATACTCTCGAAAAGAGGTCTGTAGGGGGTGGAATTCACTAAGCTGGTATGTATCTGCTAATCCTTCTATGGTCAATACTTCCTTTCCATCTATGTTGACAGCCAATTCTAAACAAGAAGCAACAACTTTGTTATCTATTAATACAGTACAGCACCCACAAACTCCCACTCCACAACCTTCTGTAGTCCCTGTAAGACGCAGCTCTTGCCGCAGTAGTTCAACTAAAGTTAGGTTCGCCGGAATGGTCATTGATATTTCCTCCCCGTTAACTTTGAACTCTATCTCGTGAATGGTTGCTTCTATATAATTATTCATTCTGATGCCTCCTCTATTCCTCGTAATACTTTGTCCGGCGTGATTGGCAACTCTCTCACTCTGGCGCCACACGCATCTCGAATTGCATTGCCTATCGCGGGTGGGACTGTAACTGTATTTGACTCTCCCACTCCCTTTGCCCCGTGAGGGCCATTTGGATCTCCCGATTCTACTATAATTATTTTTGATTCTTTGGGTACGTCTCCTATTGCAGGAACTTTGTAGTCTAACAATGATTTGTTAACTTGCTGCCCGGATTCAAATACCATCTCTTCGCTCATTGTGTGGCCCAAAGCCTGAACCGCAGCACCGAGAATTTGACCCTCACACCTTACTGGATCAATGGCCTTCCCACAATCTGCAGAATTGACCCACTTGTCAATCGAATATTTTCCCGTTCTTGTATCCACGGATACTTCTGCATATGTTGCTCCTGTCATCCAAAAAGCAGATTCATATCTATTTTCTCTCCCTTCTTTTGTAGAAAAATATCCTTTCCCTATCAGCGTCCCCCCGCCTCCTACAAAGTGCGATGCAACCACCTCACTTATCGAATAATTTCCCACCGAAGTTTTAACAAAACCATCCTCTACAATTATATCTGATTTTTCTATCTCAAGGTCTTCAGATGCAAATTCAACCAACTGTTCTTTCAGCTCATCTACTGCTCCGAGGATCGCATTTCCTAGGTGGAATGTTGACCTACTACTAGTTGTAGATGTGTTGAATGGAGCACTATTCGTATTTGGTGTATTCACATTTACATACTCTATTCCTATCCCCAACCCATCCGCAGTTATCTGGGCCAAAGTTGTAATTATTCCCTGTCCGATTTCAGTCCCTCCTGTAATTACATTTACACTTCCATCGGCGTCCAACAGAACAATAGCTTCAGAAGTAGAGGGAGTTATTGTAGTTTTTAAGGTAACTGCTATTCCTCTTCCTTTTTTAATATGTTTTTTAGAAGGCTGTTCTAGTTTCGTTCCGAACCAATCTACCTCATCGACAACTGCTTGAAGGCATTGAGGTGCCCCATGAATCCCTATGCCCACGCCATTATAGGTTCCCCCATCTTGAGTGATATTTCTAATTCTTAATTCTACTGGGTCCATCCCAATTTCACGCGCAACATCATCGATATGAGATTCCACTGCCCAGGCAGTCTGTGCCACTCCAAACCCCCTATACGCGACACCGGGGGGTTTGTTTGTATATGTGGATTTTGAAATTACTCTTACATTAGGAATATCATAAGCACCGGGAGCAGTGTATCCTGCTTTCTTTACCTTTCTAGGACTAATATCTGCGTAAGCACCACTGTCCCAAATGACCTCGACCTCTTGAGCAATAATGACTCCATCATGTGTCACTCCCGTTTTAACTCTTGTTTGGGTACCATCTCTGACTGAAGTATCAAAAGATTCACTAGATGTCTGACGGAGTTTTACCGGTGCTTTCACCGCCCTAGATAATGCCGCAACCAATGGTTCTATTCGAACGTATGTTTTTGATCCAAATGCACCCCCCATCTGAGGAACTTCGACTTCTACTTTGGAAGAGGGTATTCCAAATATGCGGGCCACTTCTCGTCGAACAAAATGTGGAGTTTGATTTCCCGTTACTATCTTGAACGAATTTTTTGCCGCATTATAACTAGCAATTGTTACAAATGGTTCAAGATGGACGTGTTGGACCATTGGTGTGGCATAATTTTTTTCAAAAACGACATCTGCCTCTTCAAATCCTTTTTCTAGATCTCCTACATTCAATTCATATGCGTATGCTACATTTGGCTCTTCACTATGGTGGACCATCGCTAGATCTTCAAATATTGCTGCAGAGTCTCCACTTTCATGTAACAATGGGGCATCCTCTTTTCGAGCTTTGACAACATCTGTCACGCTTCGTAATTTTTTGCATTTTACTACGACTTCTGTAGATGCTACCGCTGCTATATCTGGACGTTCTGCAATCACCGCTGCGACAGGCTCTCCCACGTAACGAACCTTTCCAATAGCCAAAACAGGTTGATCTCTAAACGCAGGCCCTACATAAGGGGATATCCAATCTGCATTTTCAAGATCTTCTCCTGTAACAACTGCAATAACTCCTGGTATTGACTCTGCAGCTTCGGTAGAAATTGAAACTATTTCTCCATGAGGTACATTACTTCTAATAACTTCTGCATAATATCCCTCAAATGGAAGGTCGTCTGTATATTCCACCGCACCCGTAACTTTACTTTCTCCGTCTAATCGGAGTACATGTTTTCCTATGAGACTTGTTTTCTCAACTTTTCTATCTGGTTCTATTATGGGTATCTGCGTAGACATTGATCTATTTGATTATATTAAGGATTCTCCCACACCTGTGACTTCTCGTAGTGCACGTATCGTAAATTCGCCCGCCATTTTTCTTTTATACCACACTGAACCTCTGGAATCTCCTATTGGGTCGCATTGCTCCGATGCGAGCTCGCCCACTTTATCGATCAATTCCGAAGTGATGCCATCTGAAAAAATCTCTTCTATTCCTTCGATTCTCATTATCGGTGTATCTGCAACAGAATTTATGAATACTTCTGGTATCGATCCCGGGGAATTGTCCATAAATGCGGCAACTCCTACACAAGGCCAATCTGCTTCTGATAAAGCACGATGCTTGAGATAAATCCCTTTTCGGTCTGATGAAACTGGTATTCTAATCGATTTTATCAATTCCCCTTCTTTCAAATCCGTCTCATAATACCCTTGTATAAACTCTTTGATATTTTTCGATCGTTCTCCCTCTTCACCTATTATATCGATATGGGCATCTAACCCTGCCAAAACAGGAGGTAGGTCCAAATCAGGATCTGCGTGGGCCAAATTTCCTCCTATTGTGGCAACATTTCTGATTCTAATGCTTGCAATTTTTGAAATACAATCTGCCACCACTGGAAGATCTCTCTTCACGATCTCACTTGTCTCTATAGTCCTCAGGGTGGTCAAAGCCCCAATTTGAATTTCACCGTCCATTTCTCTAATATATGAGTGGTCCCTTTCCAATTTTCTAAGATTTACTATTGCTGTTGGTTGGAATATTCTCTCCTTGATTAAAGTTGTAACCGCAGTGCCACCGGATATCGGTTTTGCACTGTGTTCCTTCATTAATTGAATTGCTTCTTCAAAAGATTCTGGAAGAAATAATTTGAATGGCAGCATTATATACTTATACTTTGCCTATCCATCATTATTATCATACCGATATCACTGCGATCTCTATTTTTATTTATTTAGCTCTGCATTAAGAAACTCAGTGCCAATCCATGGGTCCACATGAGCATCAATTAATGCGGGCCCCTTCACCTCAACAAAACGCTCAATCGTGTCTTTTACTTGGGAATTATTTTCAATCGATTCACCAAACATCCCTAGATCTCTAGCGAAAGCAGCAAAATCTGGATTTTTGAATACAGAACCCGTAGTTCTACCTTCATATATACGATGCTGTCTCACGGTTTGAGACATGTACGCATCGTTATTAAAAATTATTATTTTTATAGGTATTGATTCCCTAACCGCAGTTTCTAGATCCTGCATCACCATTGCGAACCCTCCATCTCCTTCAAAAACAAATACCTGATCATCAAGGGCTATTTGCGCCCCCATGGCGAGTGGCAAACCCTGACTCATGCCCGAAAAATTAAGAGTACCAAAAGTCCCATTAATACTCGTAACTGGCAAATGACGTGCAAATTTTGCGTGGATCCCCCCTCCTGTCACAAAAGAATAATCTCCTGCTAAACTATCTAGTAAATGAAGTATTGGGGCTGGATCGACGCCATCCTCTCCTCGAGGCTCTTTTACATTAAAAACAGCGCTCTGAGCATCTTCATACTCTTTTCTAGCTGTTGAAGAAATTCCTTCAAATGAAATATTTTTCTTACTTTTAGCAAGTTTATAATTTAAGTCCGCAAGTGTGGATGTGGAATCTGCCATTATATTGACATCAGCCACATATTGTCGGTTTAATTCTCGCGACCTCATCGTAACATGCACGATTGATGCAGACGGATTAACGCGCTTCCAATCCGATGTTGTGTAATCCGATAAACTGGCCCCCATTGCTATTATGAGATCTGAATTCTCAAGGTAATTATTTGTGGGCTTAAGCCCGATCCAACCAACTAATCCAATTGACAATGGATGTTTCTCCGATAGGATCCCCCGTGCATTATGTGCAGTTGCTACTGGAATCTGCATTTTTTCTGCAAGTACTTTGAGCTCTTTGGCCGAATCGAACCATCTTGTCTCACTACCTGCAATTATCAAAGGTCGCTTTGCTTTAGAAAGTAACTCTATAACCCGATCTAGTGAATCTGAGCTTGGGCGGCACCTATTCATCGATGCCAAATATTTGTGCGCCCGAGTTTTTTCTCTCAATTTTTCATCAAGGTCGGGGAATGTTTCATTTTCCAAATTATGTGGCACATCTATGTGTACTGGTCCGGGAATTCCCGTAACAGATTGTGTTACCGCATCCCTAATCTGATCATGTGTATTTTCTCTCCCCATGCGAACATTGTATTTAGTAATACGTTCAAAAATTTGGAGCACGTCCCACTCATGTTTCACGTTCCGTCCAAGATTGTAGCTAGGCTCATTCCCGGTTATGGCAATAACTGGGACATTTTCTCTATATGCTGAGGCGATTCCCAGTACCATATTCGCAGCCCCTGGCCCCACGTGGACTACTGCAGCAGTCGGTTTCCTTGTGGCAAGGGCATATCCTGTGGCCATCCCTGCTGCGACCTGCTCATGCCGCGTAGTGTAAAATTTAATCTTGCTCTTTGAAATCTCATCAAGAATGCCTAGATTGGTGGATCCTGCCAATCCAAACGCACAATCTACTCCTGTATCCTCTAATACTGAAACTAAAAGTTTCGAACCATGCATATCTTAGTTAATCCTCTTGTCAATTAAAAACTGTTTATTTTTATCTTTTCTTTCAAAACAGGTCTAGCACTCGGACCATCCGCACGATTCACACGTTTTACAACCCTCCGAGAAGTTCAATGTCAATGATCCACAAGAAGGACATTCTGGACTTTCACCCGCATCAATCAACGATTGGGTCATATCCACTACTGCAGGGGCAGCTTTCTTTATAGCTTCTTGAATTGCTTCTTGTTTATTAATTTCGGATAAGTTCCTTTGCTGAGGATACTCTTTGTGGATTTCACCATCTAAGTACCGTTTCATAGCAGTCCCTATCGCGTCTGGTATAGATTGAATTTGTCCCCCTCTGTCCCATGCAATTTTAGGTGATCGTATTCCTTTTAGCTCTCCTGCAATTTCTCGGGGATCCACTCCGGATCTCAATGCAGTTGACACTATTTTTGCCAACGCTTCTGTGAAACTAGCCGTAAATCCTCCAGAATTCCCAATATTTGCAAATAATTCAAATGGCCGTCCTTGTTCATCTTCATTTATATTAACATACAATTTCCCATACCCTGTATCTATCCTTTGAGTGAGTCCATAAAGAACACCTGGGCGGGGTCTTTTTCGAGATTTTCCATAAGCAAGTGCTGGAACATCCCATATACTGAGATCTTCTCCATGGTGTTTCCATTCCTCTGTAATTTTGGCACGAATAGTTTCATGATTCAAAAAGTCTGATAAACTATCAAAGTGAGCGTCGATGTACTCTAGTAGGTGATCTGCAGATTCGTCCTCTCCAGATTCTATAAATTCAGCATTTTGAGCGCGGGTCGTAAGAACTTGTTTAGTTCTAGACCCATCTCTATATACGGTCACTCCTTTCCCTCCATTTTTGTAAATGTAGCGATATACTTCGTCCATTTCTTCTGCTGTTGCATCATTTGGAAAATTACACGTTTTAGAAATGGCCGAATCAACCCCTTCCTGACATGCACACTGCACACTCGCATGTTCTATCGCAGACACTTCGGAAGATACGACAAACAATTCTCCAATGGAATCTGGGACTGTTGACAATCCTCCAATTCCTTTGAACTCATTATTTTGCATTTGGGCCAATGCTTCTTTTTTTACTTCTTCAACATCGATCCCATTAGCTTCTATTGTCCTTAAAAAATAGTCATCAAATTCAACGAGCATTTCATCTCCCTGAACATCATTTGATACGTTTTTATAATATGCCACACTGTATATTGGTTCACATCCTCCGGTTGTATTTGCAATCATACTAGTCGTCCCCGTGGGGGCTATCGTGGTGGTATTGTGATTTCGTATTGGGAATCCTCCTTTCCAATCTTCTGGGTCCAACCCCGTTTCTTTAGTAAACCATTCTGCATACTTTATTGGATCTGCGTACTTCGAATCTGGCCAATTCTCAAACGAGCCTCTTATTTCTGCCAATTCATGAGAAGTCCATTTAGACATGTGGTTGATGTAAATCATCACCTGTCTAGCTAGTTCATTTCCTTCTTGAGATCCATATTTCAAACCGAGCTGAACATACAACTGTGCCAATCCCATTATGCCCAATCCTATTTTCCTATTCTTGTAAACCGTTTCTTCAATTCTATCTACTGGGAAGTCTGACATAGTACATACATTTTCAAGAAAACGCGTACCCAATCTAATTCGTCTATCAAACTCATCGATGTCTATTGCCTTTTGAATAAATTCCGACATCAACTCTTTGAGTTCTCCGTTTTCTCTTCCATTTTCGTTTGACCAGGTCCTCCAATCTGGGGCATTCAAAGATGCAATAGTAGACAGATTGATGTGTCCTAAATTACATGCCTCATATTCCATCAATGGTTGTTCTCCACACGGATTCGTTGCTAAAATCTCATATGGGGATGAATCTCCCGTGGGGGTGGATTCAACAGGGAATGAGTGAGCCTGGTTTACGCGGTCAAGATATATTATGCCCGGTTCGCCATTTTCCCACGCACCTTCTACGATCCGTTCCCATAAAATTGGTGCAGGAATCGACAGAGGTTTTCCAACTTTTACATAGTCCCCTAGGTCATATCTATCATACATTTCTAAAGTATATTTTGTAGCAATATGGGGTTCCCCCGTACGAGGATTTAATAAAGTGTATTCTTTGCCGTTTTCTAATGCCTCCATGAAATCGTCAGTCACTCCTACGGAGATATTAAAATTAGATAGGTGGCCCTCCACTGCATTCCTAAGATGTTTGGGAACTCGTCCATCCGAATCAAGAAGCGTCCTAGCTTCTTCTAATGCTGCCTTAAACGTAGTATACGTATAGTCGTCTGGGTCATTTAGCTTAAGCGAATGTGCAAGTGATACATCTTTATTTTTGGAATGAATGAATTCGATCACATCGGGGTGGGAAATGCGCATGATGGCCATTTGAGCCCCTCTTCTGGACCCTCCTTGTGCGATCGTCTCACACATCTGATCAAAAGTTTCCATAAATGTTATTGGGCCCGATGCAATTCCGCCCGTAGACCCGACCGTATCGCCATATGGTCGTATCCGCCAAAATGCATAACCCATACCTCCTCCCGATTGGAAAACCTGGGCAGCTTCCAATGCTGTATGGTGGATGTCAACTATGTCATCTTGCGGGGAATCGACAAAACACGCTGAAAGTTGCTGGAGTTCATCTCCCGCATTCATTATAGTCGGTGAATTTGGTATGAATGATAAATCTTCCATGAATTCGCAAAATTGATCTGCGATCGATTCTACGTGCTCTCGAACATTCTTTGGAAGCAATGGTAC
>JAPYRM010000012.1 GCA_029941175.1 Halobacteriales archaeon | reverse complement strand
TTCTTACACTACTATGTACAAAAACTGGCGCAGTGTTACTGTTGGAATTCTAGTTCTCTCTGCCGTGTTTACTCCCCCCAATGTTATAACCATGGTTCTAGTCACACTTCCCATCATGTTAGCGTATGGAATTGGGTTGACGATCTTATGGTTCTATGATGCACTAAAACCATCTGACATTCCATTATAATCGTCCCATACCCTTTCATTTTAATACTCAAACCACTCTAAAATCTAACATGAAAACCAAAGCTTCTACCATTCTGTCTTCAAAAATAATCCCTGAAGAAGTCATCCGTATTGGCTTAATCGCCCTGTTTATAACTGGTCTTTTGACGGCACAACTTACCGCGGTAAAAATTCTCGAATTGCCACTCTCTTTTTTGAATTTTGGAACCTTCGCTATCGTCCCCGCTGGAGTCTTAGCATATGCAATCACTTTCTTCGCATCTGATTGCTACGCCGAGTTATATGGCAAACGATCAGCGAGAATGGTCGTAGCCGTTGCATTCGCAATGAATATTTTAATGCTGTTCCTTATCTGGATTTCAATCAAAGCCCCGGGATCAGACGCAGGCGTTTCTCCTGAATTATTTGCAACAGTATTGGGCCCATCTGCAAATGTAGTCTTCGCCAGTTTATCTGCCTATTTAATCAGCCAAAATTTAGATATCTGGATCTTTGATTCCATTCGAAAAAGGACTCAAGGTAGCAAACTTTGGTTAAGAAACATAGGCTCTACCACAATCAGCCAACTCATAGACACAATCATCTTTATAACTTTGGCATTTTCAATTTTCCCTTCACTCATTGGAATTGGAATTGAATTGCCCCTCTCCATCCTTTTACAACTAATGGTGGGGCAATATTTCATTAAATTTTTAATCGCCCTCGCAGACACTCCTTTAATTTATGGCTTCTTCTACTATGTAAAAAAAGAAAATTTGATACCTAGTTAATCTTTTTCTTCACTTCACTCACACAACTCGCAAATCCGAATTTTAGTCTCACTTCGTCGATTTTTATATTCCATGATTCTCCTATTTTAGAGCCGGGGACAAAAACAGTATACCCTTGTATATTTGCGAGCCCATCTCCCCTTTTCCCTTCTCCTACTATTTCAACCACCATTTTTTCCCCAACTTTAATTGGAGCAGTCAATCTCCCTTTACAAATTATATACACCTCTGCAGATTCTTTCCGAGACGCACGTGGGTTAAAAACTTTAACAGTCTCAAATTCTCGATTAAGATCCTGTAAAAATTCATCAATATCTGTCCCATAAAACGCCTTCACAACGAAATTTCCCCCGTGGCAAAGGATCTCCAAAGCGCACTCAAGGGCCTCCCGACCCAAATAAATTGATCTAGCTTGATCCAGTGAATATTCTCCTGTTATATTCGGTGCCAAGTCGGATAGCACAACATCTATCGGACCACCATTTCCCAATTTTTTCTTACCTTTTCTTTTCCTTTTATCTTCAAGAATTGATTTAATTTTTTCTTTTGTTGTTCCTTTTGTGATGTCTCCCCTTATTGTGATGGCACCTTCTAATGGTTTTATTTTTTGCATATCTACCCCAATCACTATTCCCGTTTTTGATAGTTCTATAGCAACTTGTAACCACCCACCTGGTGCAGCACCTATGTCCACAACAGAATCATTTCTTTTGATAACACTGTGAAATTCATTTATCTGTTTAAGTTTATACGACGCCCTCGATCGATACCCTTCAACTTTTGCTTTGTTGTAGTAGAAATCTTTTCGAGGCATTATACGTTAACTATACAACTCATGTTGATACAATCTTCGTTCCCCCGCATTGCACAATGACCTATAAAAACCATCTAAAGTTACCTCTCATCGGAACAGATGTCTTTTTATCCCGCCTATCCGTACCGAGTTCAATAATGTTCCGCGCTACTATCGACGCAAAAATTCTACAAGAGGCAATCGGGTCTGCAAAAGTACTGGTGGATGAATGTAAACTACGTCTTGATAGTGACAGTTTTCGAATCAGAGCTGTCGATCCCGCAAACGTAGGTATGGTTGACCTTGAACTTTCTCCCTCGGCATTTGTATCCTATGAATCTGATGGGGTAGTATTGGGAATAAACTTATCTCGATTATCTGATATAACGAATATAGCCCGATCCGATGAAAATATCGATCTAGACTTCGATGAAGAAGCTCAAAAATTGACCATTAGGGCGGGTGGATTGCGATACACATTATCTTTAATCGACCCAGATTCCATTCGAAAAGAACCCGATCTTCCCGATTTAGATCTACCTGCAAAAGTTGTGATAGAAGGTAGGAGCTTAGATCAAGGAATCAAAGCCGCAGATATGGTTTCTGATCACATAGCTCTAGGTGTTGACCCCGATTCCAAAACCTTCTATATACGTGCAAAAGGCGACACGGATGATGTCCAATTAGAACTAAAACAAGATGAAGTAATTAGTCTACAACCTGCATTAGCACATTCTCTATTTTCCCTAGATTATTTCAAGGATATGAACAAGGCAATCCCCAAGTCTACTCCTGTAACATTATCGATCGGGGAAGAGTATCCTATCCAAATTAATTTCCCAATCGCAGATGGAAATGGCCAAGTAACCTATTTACTTGCCCCTAGAATTCAAAGCGACTAGATCTATCCGTAATTTGTTCTCAAGCATTGGATTTTATCCCCCTGTTATATGGCAACTTAGTAAGGACTACTACCAATGGAATGAACACAATCGCCCCTACTATAAACGGAGACCAAATCGCAATGGTATATAATACCGCCATAAGCGGAGGTCCCATTGTCCTTCCAAGGCTCCCTGAACTTTGAAAAATTCCAAACGAAACACCTTGTGCATCTTCGCTAGCAGCAAACGAAATTAATGTCGACAATGCTACATGGAAACAAGCGTTTGAAACAGCAAGTAATCCTAACACTCCTAAAAGACTAATTAGTCCTTGATCTATGAAATTTACATTTGGTATCATCGAGCAAAAAGGTAACAGAACCATCGAAAGCATCAATCCCACCGACGAAAAAATAGCGACATTTATCGGGGAGTATTTCTCGATGAGTTTTGGACTTATCACCCCATGCGAAACTGCACTTATCACCCCAATATATGTAAGAACCATCCCTGCCGCAACAGCACCATATCCATACACATCAGCAATAAAAGGTATGAACATAACTGTAACTCCTGAAAATGCAATCGCACCACCTAGCGAAACTATAACCACGCCTCTAATTGAATAATTCCTTAGAGGCCCTAAGATATCTTCGAGAGTATTCTTCTGCTTTTCCACAGTCCTAGGCCGATTCGATTCTGGAAGATACAAAATACATAGAATCATCCCCAATAAACTCAACAAACCCGCACCAAAACTAGGTAGTGAATAAGGGGTTATCGGAATTATCGCAGGAAGTATTGAATCAACAGCTTCAATCACATATCCCGTAGCCAAAAATCCACCTATCGCCGGACCTATTATAAAACCAACAGAGAACGCTGCTCCAATATAACCCAAATACTTGGCCCTTTCTTTTTCTGTAGTAACATCTGCGATATATGCATTGGCTGTAGAAATATTTCCTCCCATAGCTCCGGCAAACATACGGGCCGAAAATAATATCATCAAACCCCATGTTATACTATAAGATCCAATCTCGTCTGCAATCCCAAAAAAAATCCATGCTATGGAACTCCCCAACAATGAGATCGTCAAAACAGGACGCCTGCCCCATGCATCTGATAACCTACCGAGAAATGGTGCCGATATAAATTGCATCAACGAATATGATGCCGCCAATAACCCAATTGCAATATCACTAACGCCAAAACTCCTAACATAAAACGGCAAGACTGGTATGATTATCCCAAAACCAATTAGATCTAACAATATGACAAAAAAGACTATTGACAGTGCCCTCTTTGGGTTAGAAATATCTCCACTTTTTTCTAGTAGTTTCATCCCATTCTCTCAATTACCCTCTTCGCAGCTTGTGCCTTTTCCATCCACCCATATCCCCCCTCGTACACGTGTCTTTTATTATCTATCACCTCTCTTGGGGTAGGTTCTCCAAACCCCCCCCTATCCCAACTGCCACTTCGAACAAGCCATTGAGTGACTTTTTCTTGTGTTTCTTCCCAAGAAAATCCAACCATTTTATGCCACGCTAACATAGAAAAAAGAGCATTATCATGACACCCTGGGTAACTCCCTTTTTCATATATTGTTCTCATAGGTTCAGATACTGGTTCTGATATCTTCTCTGCCCTTTCTGCAGGAGTTAGCAATCTAATCTTGCCCAACTCCCCCTGCTCGACACGCTGCTCTCTTGTCAAAGTGAACATTATTGAAGAATGGAGACTTTTCCACTCTGTTTGGATTTTACTCACCATTTCTTTCTGCGTACTCGGATCCACCAAAATTAAAGAAATAATGTCGATATATGCCTTTTCAATCTCGTCCCTAGGGCACAATTCAAATTTACATTCTGGAGCGTGCATACTACTCCTAGTTCGGCATCCTGGACAAGGATATGCAAAAAGCATAGGTGTGCTATTATACCTTGACCTAGGGTTTAGACACATCGATACGTAGAGAATGTAAAAACTATAGAAACACCTAAACATCACCGGACAAGTTTATCCTGGACGCAGTTCGAGAGCCTAGTGAATGGAAATTCTACATGCAAAATATCCGTTTCTATCCTCTGCAAGAGAGAGCGTAGCTGATTCTGAGTTTGACTTAATCTCCACTATACAAACCAACCAGACAATCGTCAAACGCGCTCTAGAACGTATTTTGTGCGCCATAGAAGAAGGCTCCATAGGTCCCGAACACAGAAATGCAACAGTAGAACTTTTATCCTATCCCCTCGCCCGCATCCTAGTTTCTTTAGTAGACGAGCCTGGACTAACCCATCGCTATTCATGGGCAGAATCACAAACTGCTATCTCCCGTTTCCAAAACGATCTTGAAAACAAAACCGAACTAAAAAGTATTAGTTCTGCCCGACTATCCCTAAAAACACTACTAGACGAATTACAAGTCACAAAAAATATCTCCCAACAAGATGACATATTTTCAGTTTCGGTCGAAACTTATCTCTCCTTTGTATCTTATTTACCCGGCGCAAGTTGGAAATTGGTATTCCAAGCACTTTCTCAAGGAAAAATACATGTCGACGAATTTGAATTATATAAACTCTTGGGGGTTGGAATTTTTCGACAAATAAAAAGTGACCTTCCTCTCAAAGTACCCAAAGAAGCAGAAAAATTATTACAAACCCAATTAAAATCCATCCACAATTACATTGATGAAATTGACCTCGAAATAGAATTGGCCCCCGTTTCTATCAATTTTTTCCCACCTTGTATGGTGAATCTATTACAACGAGTAGAGTCCAACGAACGGCTCAATCCTCCATCTTTGTTTTCACTGACCTCTTTTCTTATTTCTACCCAAACAACTCCTCAAGATATTTTTGATTATCTAACCAACAACTCTTTCCACCCCTCTTTAATTCAATCCGCCATGGATTATCTCCAAGACAAAGATGGGGGCCCTCTATACCCCCCACCATCCTGTGCAACAATGCAAACCTATGGTGATTGTGTTAATATGGATGATATTTGTCAAACAATATCCCATCCTCTTCAATACTCTTCCAAAAAACACTCTTAGAATTTTAATTATTCTTCTCTTTTCGAAAGCAAATATCCCGTTCCCATCATCGCAACTATAAACCCAACTAGCACTACGATTATCCATAATGTCCCTTCTTGCATAGAATATTTGCTTCCAATATATATGATTGCCAATACAAAGAGACCTGACCAGGCCACCGAAGCGATTATCTCTAATAACCGAATACGCGGTAGACTCATACTTTATCTATTTCTTAGAAATGGCAAAAAGGGCTTCGAAGCAAAACAACCCCCTATCCACAACCACGATAACCATTATTTCATCTCACTATAATCTCCAATTGTTGTTTTTTCCGATTCACCAACCAATTCTTCAAAATCGATTCCCTTTTCACACATGTCTTTCCGTGAAACACGGTAATTTCCTCCTTTTGTTAGATATAGGTCCCCCGGATGAAAAAAATACCATTTCTCATTATCAAATCTTGCACCAATACGCGCTTTAGCACCAAAATTCTGAGAGAAGTAAATTAAAGCCTCGACCTCTTTCCCGCTCAAATAAATCTTATCACTCGCACTCGATTTAACCTCAAATGCATAAAATAACTTCCCATTTCCTGCTAACACATCTGGCAATTCTCGTGACGTAGCACTTCCACTTGCAGGCGCCCGCATAACTGCAAAACCTGCTTTGTCTAGTAACCTGACCAATTCTCTTTCCACCCGACTTCCCTTCGTTTGAGCAGAGCTCACGTTCCAAGCTCCCACTCTTTCAAGTAACTCTCCTGCGTTTCTGAAAGATAGTCTATCTCAATTCCTTCCGATCTAAGCTTGATTTCCGCCACTTGTGTATCTAATTCAATTGGCACTGAATGTACCCCTGGAACGTACGTGGGATTTACAACTAACTCGCGCATACACACAGCTTGCATCCCAAAACTTTGATCCATTATCTCAATCGGATGCCCAAGAGACAATGGAGTAGCCAAATTAACAAGCCTCCCCGAAGCAAGTACATTAATTCTACGTCCATCTCCCAATTGATATTCTTGAATCCCATCCCTTACCATTCGTTTGGATGTGGCAAATTTTTCTAGCTCTTTTATATTAATCTCAACATTGAAATGCCCTGCATTTGCGAGAATGACTCCATCCCGCATTAGTTCAAAATGATTTCTGTTAAGAATATCACAATTTCCTGTCGTTGTAATAAACACGTCACCCCTGTGTGCTGCTTGAACCATTGGCATCACTTCGTATCCTTCCATATAGGCTTCCAACGCCCTCAATGAGTCCACTTCTGTAATTATCACACGTGCATTTTGGCCAGATAATTTCTTGGCCACTCCCCTTCCACAATAACCATATCCTGCAACGACCACTGTTTTACCTGCCCATGAAAAATTAGTCGTAATCGCAATTGATAGTATGGCCGATTCTCCAGTTCCATGGATGTTATCAAATAAACGCTTCATTGGAGTGTCATTGACTGCAAAAACAGGATATTTGAGTCCTCCTTTACTTTCCATAGATTTGAGACGATGTACCCCCGTCGTAGTCTCTTCACATCCCCCAATCACATTCTTTATTTTTTCTTTATGATTTTTATGCAACGCAAAAATTAGATCTCCCCCGTCATCCAACGTCAAAGTAGGATCGTGAGAAATCACAGCTTCTATCCCTTTATAATATTCTTCATCAGTAATTCCCTTTTTAGCATAACTAGAAATCATTGGATTTGAATCCAAAACAAAACTCACATCATCATGAGTCGAAAGAGGATTGCAACCAGTCACTGCAACCTTCGCCCCACCTTCTACTAGTAATTCTAATAACACCGCAGTTTTTGCCTCAACATGCAAAGCTACCCCTATACATTCTCCTTGAAAAGGTTTTTCTCGAACGAATTGCTCGCGTAAAAAAGAAAGAATAGGCATATTGGCCGCAGCCCATTCCATTTTTCTTCCCCCTGTGTCTAGATAATCATCCACATTTTCAAAGGAATCTGAAACAGTAGGATAAACAGTCATAATCCCTCTAAGTGACGCACGAAAAAAAAGTGTTCCAAGATCCTATCCATATTAAATTACCCTCTTGTTTCCTATCCGCCCGTTAAGATCATCTGCACACGCACTAGCAGTAGCTATAATTTTAGATTCATCTAAAGTTAATATCTCCTTGTCTTTCATCAGGACCTTTCCATCACAAATGGTATGAACGACATCCGAACCTTTGGCCGCATATACGAGAAGATCGACACATTTTCTAACCGGAGTAAGATGCGCCGCTTCAAGGCCCAACACCGCTAGATCTGCAACCAAACCTGGTTCTACTCTCCCCGCAGGAATATCCAATATTTTTGCCCCACCCACTGTGGCCATAGAAACAACTGATGTGGCATTTACAGCACTAGCACTTTTAGCAGATAGTTTTCCTACCATCGCAGCATCTCTCATTTCTCCAAATAAATCTAAGTCATTATTCGAAGCAGCCCCGTCTGTTCCAAGCCCTATTGTTACTCCTGCGTCCTGTAATTTTTGAATTGGTGCAATTCCACTAGCCAATTTCATATTAGATGCCGGACAATGAACAACCCCTATGCCATTACTGGCCAAAATATCAATTTCATTCGAATCAACATGAACACAATGAGCTGCAAAATCCCCCGAAGTCAAAATATTGCATTCCGCTGCAAGTTCTATTGGTCTCATTCCGTGCAATTTGATAGTTTTCTCAACATCTTCTAACGTTTCGTTAGCATGGATGTGGATCGGAATTCCCATCGCTCTAGCACGAGGGATGTGTTCTTCAAAATACTCTAAATCAACTGTATTTATACTATGCGGCATAAACGCTGTCTTAATTCTACCATCCGCAAAACCATTGTACTCTTCAGCAAATTCTAGCCCTTTTTCAGCATCAGAATAAGCATCATTCTTTTTTTTACCAACCGTCACCACACCTTGTCCCAATACCGCACGCATCCCCGAAGTATCAGTGGCTCTTGCTACTTCTGACATGTGAAAGTACATGTCACAAAAAGTAGTCGTACCAGATTTAATTAATTCTACCAAAGCCAATTGGGATCCTATATAAACATCTTCGGGCGTCAAATGAGATTCAATAGGCCATATGTCTTCTTTCAACCATTTATCGAGTGGTTTATCATCCGAATAACCCCGTAAAAGTGTCATAGCTATGTGGGTATGTGCATTTACCAAACCTGGAATGACCAACCCCCCTCTAGCGTCAATTTCTTCATCACCCCGGAGCGACTTTCCCACTTCCAAAATTACTCCTTTTTCGACGTCAATGAGCACATCTGAAAATTCTAGTGCCAAGTCTCCTCGCAAGACCCTGCCTCCTGTGACACTTAGGGTATTCATATATTCTCTTTGAAACAGAGGACATTAGTTCCTACGATATGATCTCGATATACCGAAAGAGTGTTTCTCATAGATTACATTAGGTATACTTATGAGAATCGCGTTACCGAATAAAGGCCGTCTCCACGCTCCCGCATCTAATTTATTATCTAGAGCTGGAATCAAAGCGAGTGACTCTCAACAAGACCGGAAACTTTGGGCAGATACAACCATTCCTGATACCACTGTTATCTATGTCCGATCAGAAGATATTCCTAGATATGTTAGCAGTGGTGCAGCAGATATCGGAATCACCGGACACGACCAAATTCAAGAAAAGAATTTTGACAACATAGTCGAGATTTTGGATTTGGATTTTGGAAAATGCAAACTTGTGGTAGCTTCGCTCGATCCTCGTATCAACTCTGACGAGTCAATCGATTCTATCGAAAAATTACAAGGAAAACGTATCGCAACGGAGTTCCCAAACATAACCAAAACTTTCTTTGAAAAT
Organism: Halobacteriales archaeon; assembly: GCA_029941175.1. Lineage (GTDB taxonomy): Archaea > Halobacteriota > Halobacteria > Halobacteriales > Hikarchaeaceae > Hikarchaeum. The sequence goes on along the minus strand of JAPYRM010000012.1, from coordinate 4,368 downwards.
CAAGGCATCGACATAAAAATAGTAAAAGTTGGAGGAGCAACCGAACTCACGCCTCACGTCCACATGGCAGATGCAATTGTAGACATTGTTAGCTCTGGAGAAACTCTTCGCAGCAATCAACTCGTTATCCTCAAAGAGGTGTTGAGCAGCAGCGCCAGATTAATCTCCCGAATCGATGTACAAGACCATCTCTTAACCACAAAGATTGCTGGGGCACTTTCTTCTGTACTTGCTGCTAAAAACAAGAGATATTTGATGATGAATGCCCCTCGAGACAAATTAGAAGATATCACCGCTGTTATACCTGGATTATCTGGTCCAACCGTGATAGATACTAGTGAGGGATCTTTGGTAGCTGTCCATGCTGTAGTAGATGAACAAGATGTTTTCAATACAATCGGATCTCTAAAAGAAAAAGGAGCCACTGGCATTTTGGTAACCACCATCGACAGACTAGTTGAATAAGATTCTATATTTGTCACATTTCGTGGGCATCGATATCCTCATCATTTATCAGAACCGAATCGTTTCTGTGTATGTACTAGAATTGGCAGGAGAAGAAGACGATTTTGCCGCAGCAGAGGCTCAAAATGCGGCAAATGGGGTCCATATAATCGCACCCGGATTAGCTCTCGCAAAAACAATTTTCCCTCTTAGAATCGTACATCTAGGCTATACCCATCGAGTTAGCACGGTCTTATTGCAGACCTCGTCATCCCTGTCTGAACTCTTCTCCTGTATAAACACTATTACCTTAGACCAACCCGGAACCATAGCCATTCGAGCTAGAGATATTCGAAAGTCCACAAACATTGATACAAAAAAAATAGAACGAGAAGTGGGAACTATATTTGTTAATAAAGGCTTCTCTGTCGATCTAAACAACCCCACTCACGAAATCCGAGTTCTTTTTTCAGGAGACATCTGTATAGTCGGGCGCCTGATCAAAACAAGCTTGAAAGGACATATGGATCGCAGTCCCACAAAAAAACCTTTCTTTCAACCCGGGAGTATGGATCCAATCGAGGCACGGGCAATTGCCAATTTGGCTGGAGCAAGATCCAATTCCATAGTCCTCGATCCCATGTGCGGTACCGGCGGTATTCTTATAGAAGCCGCATTGATGGGGGCAACCGTTTATGGCATAGATGCACAACAAAAAATGGCAGTTGGCGCGAACCAAAACCTTCGATATTACTCTACTAAAAATTTCGTAATCATTCAAGGCGATGCTGCAAATCTACCCATCTCTGTCAAAGTCGATTCAATCCTTTTCGATGTCCCTTATGGTCGTCAATCAAAAATAGCCGGATATGAACTAGATGTCCTCATAAAACACACCCTTGAAGAAGCATCTCTTCTCACTTCTAAAGTAGTTGCAATCTCTGACTTTCCACTCGAAAAGTTAGCTAAACAAACTGGTTGGATTCTGAAAAATCACTTCACAAGAAGAGTCCACAAATCTTTGACTAGACATGTCCACATTCTCCATAAATAATCTGTTCAACTTTCCATCAAAATAGATTCTCCTGCCCGAACTCTTTCTCCAATTTTGACCAATACTTCCTCTATACATCTCTCCTTAGGAAATACCACATCAACACGGCTACCAAACTCAATGTGGCCAATACGCTCTCCCCTTTCAATATGATCTCCCACTTTTATATATGGTTTTATGCGCCGTGCCAGTGCACCTGCTATCAACACAACTTCCCACTCTTCTCCCGTTTTTTCTTTAAGTTTTCTCATCGGATCTAGAGTTGTAAATATGATTTTAACCCTCTCATTTCTGTCAGATTCTTTTGAGAACGCAGGGACAAATCCACCTGGTATGTGTTCAATCCCTTTAACATATCCGGACATTGGCGCACGATTAACGTGAACATCATACACATTCATGAACACCCCAACTCTTATTTTCCCATTCACTTCTTCTCTCAGTACACTTACTTTCCCATCTGCCGGCGCTACAATACCTGTGATTGGAACTTTTCTATTAGGGTCTCTTTTACTCCATAATACAAATCCAATAAACACAACGACCACAAATATGACTACCTCGTTCATCACAAAGATCCCAATTTTGTCAAGAAATGCGTCAAATGGATTATTGAATTGGCTTCCTTTGAAAGATTAAAATCAATTTCACCAAGTACAAGCGCGAACGCGATCGGATCTACGTCATTTCTTCCTTTCACAACCTTACTTATAATCTCCAATAGTTCTCCCCCCGAGTATCCACTAGTTATCATTAAACTCTCGAGAATAGATCTCGCATCTGCAAAACGACCATTCAACGAACATTCAACAAGTTCTACAATGGGTTCTTCTATCCCCACTTCTCGAACGATTTCAATTGCCCCCTCGAGAGCAACTTCACCCCTCCGTTCTGCAACCGTTTGTGTGTACATAATTGCAGATCTAATGTCTCCCGAAGCACGATCTACTATAAATTCAATCCCATCTTCTGTAAATTCTATCCCCTCTGAAGTTAATATATTTCTTATTATTCTTCCCATATCCAAATCTTGAGCTCCCCCCACTGATACAGAATAACAGCGCGATCTGATTGCAGGAATAACTTTCCATAATTGACGTGTTGTGAGAATAAACTGGGTATTATGATGATATTGTTCTATTATGCGTCTAAGAGCCTGCTGAAAATTCCTCTGAGAACTTTCAAAATTATCAAGTATCATAACTTTCCTACCCCCTGAAACAGGCGGGTAACTCGCACTTTCTTTTATCAAGTGAATAATGAGTGAAGTTTTTGACCCACTAGGGGCCTTTTTTGATGATATAAAACCAGAAAAAAGTGGATTCTCTACAATTTCTTTTTTAGAACTATTAACCAAATCTGAAATGTTAAATTCAATCAAATCTCCTCCGACCCCCCCTCTTCTTGCAATGATTCTAGCCGCAGAAGTTTTACCACTACCCTCTGGGCCATATAATAAAAAATTTATCGGCATCTCTTGGGACTTTGGTAAAATATAACGGAGTTCTTCTTGAGGAAAGTCTCCCGCACTAGGTGAATATTTATCTATCCATAACGGTGAGTCCATTACATCTTGATGGTATTCAAAAAGCAAGAATTGGTCGATTTATCCATCGCGTTTAATCTAGTCCGAAGCGGGTATCTCCTTTGAGTCACAATATCTCTAAATGACCTTACGAATTACTTTCCTAGGGACTAGCGGCGCGGTTCCAACAACCGAAAGAAGCCCGAGCGGAATTCTTGTTAATATTCATGGAGATAAATTTCTTTTCGACGCAGGGGAAGGCATTCAGAGACAAATGATGCACTATGGGACTGGATTTGGAATACAGGATATATTCCTTACTCACATCCATGGAGATCACATTTTTGGTCTTCTAGGATTGATACAAACAATGGATTTTAACGGCAGAGAAGAGTCTCTTTTCATTCATACTCCTCCTGGGACCAAAAATTATTTAGATAATTTAGTTGCCCTTTGCGGGACTGGACTGGGATATCTTGTAATCACTTCCGAAACCCATCCCAATACAACGATCAAAAAAACTCCCGATTACGAAATTAAAACTTTCAAAACAGACCACAAAACTAGTTCTACAGGTTATGCTCTCATAGAAACCCAACGTAAAGGGCGATTCTTTAGAGAAAAAGCGGAGGAGCTCGGAGTCCCTGTAGGGAAAGATTTCTCTATACTCCATGAGGGAAATTCAATTACATTAAAAGATGGTACTATAGTCTCGCCCGAACAGGTCATTGGCCCTCCTAGACCTGGGCGAAAAATAGCCTATACTGGAGACACTCGCCCAACAAAAACCACTATTGAAGCCGTTTCTGGATTCGACTTGCTAATCCACGATTCAACTTTCACTGAAGAATACAAACAGCGTGCAGAATTAACTGGACACTCTACAGCAATAGGGGCGGCAGATCTAGCAACAGAAGCAGATATTTCCCATCTAGTTCTCACACACATTTCTTCACGTTTCAGTGGAAATTCTAAACTTTTATTAAACGAAGCAAAAAATAGATTTAAAGGAGAATTGACCCTAGCTCATGATGGGTTAGAAATTGATATACCTTATGCCGATTAAAAAATTAGAAATGTTATTTTGGCTTTAACATTCTCTCCTACAGTAACCAAACATCCATCCGCCGAATTTTTCCAATAGGAATGTACAGGACAAACGTATAATATCCCTCATAACGAATCTCTACCTAATTTGACGATATATGATAAAATCACCCAGAATGTGATTGAAAGCATAACCGATGCAGAAATCCGTAAATTGGCAGAATCTCCCATCGACAAACGAGTCTATGTTGGATTTGAACCTTCTTCCAATGTTGCTGAAATAGCTAACAAAAAAGGA
>JAPYRM010000011.1 GCA_029941175.1 Halobacteriales archaeon | reverse complement strand
GGCCCAGTCACTAGTTCGGATCCACCTATATGGTCGTAAAATGTAGACATAGGTACTGATGAAAGATACTCATGGATCGCTAGGATAGAGGGGTGGTACTCAGTAGAGTTAGATAGAGAAGCATAGCGTTGGATATTAAAGCCCCCCGTTGCTTGATCTGCATCCAATATAGCAGTTACAACTTTTTGTATGAAATGAGACCCGGGATTTGGTCTCCTACCCCCCTCATAATCAGATAAAACGGAAGATGAAATTCCAATTCTATTGGAGACTTCTACTTGTTTTAGGTTGAATTCCCGGCGCCATTTTCGGATAGTGTCCCCGGGACGGCTACTTAGGGCTATTTCTCCCGCAATACGCACGCTGAGAAAATCTCTAGAGGGAGAGGATGGTTCCATGAGTCACTTTTTATGTAAGAAAACAAAAGCATATCGTAGCGAGGGGAGAATTGTTTTTGGCAAGGGGTTGTGGTTAATCAAAAAGGAATAAAGGGTACACGGGAGTTTTATTAAGGATCGCAGGTAAAATAATGTATGGCGGTTGGTGAAGATCCACTAGATGTACTTATAATCCCAGCCGGAACTATTGCTGAAGAACGGGATTTAGTTGCCACAGGGGATGTGATAATAGGGGGACAAAGTAACATTAATTTTGGGGTTCGGTCTCAAAACATAATATTAGGGGAGAGAGTTCGCTTTGAAGGAGATATAGAAGTTGAAAAAGAATGTAGAGTTGACATTTGGTGTGAAATCGAAGGAAATGTGCTAGTTGGAGAAGATGCTTATTTGGGAGAAAGAGTTAATATTTCGGGGAAATTGGTGGTCGGGGGAGATCTAGATATAGGAGATGATGTTCATATTGAAGAGGGATTTGAAGCAAACGGATGGATCAATATACGAAATCCATTGCCAACGATAATATTTCTATTTATGTATCTGACACAATTACTACGTCTTGGGGAAGAAGAAGCAGCAGAGGAATTGCTTTCTGAAATCCTTGAAGGGGGAAAAGGAGGGGGGGACGAAGATCTCCTGGTTATTCCGCGAGGGAGTCATATTTCAGATGAAATGTGGAGGGTGTCCACCCCTGTAGTAATTAAAAATGAGTGTAGGTTACATGGTAATTTTCGTGCGGTGGATATAAAAATCGGAGAGGACGTGAATTTATTTGGAAGTATTCGAGCACGTGAAAACGTGGTCATAGGGAAAGACACCAGGATACATGGAGATGTGACTACTAGAGAAGGAGACATCGTGCTGAATGAAGGATCCCACGTACTAGGGGATGTCTCTTGTAATAAGTTAGAACTTCATGAGGGTGCACGTGTCGAGGGGACCATAAGAGCAAAGGAGGGTATGCAGATTTTGTCAAGAGAGAGGAAGCCTCAAGAATGAAATTTGTATTTGGGATTGAATTTAAATGAAGGTAAAATAGTATGATTATTTTAGCATTGGCGGGAAAACCAAACGCTGGTAAATCGACATTCTTTAAAGCTGCTACGATGTCAGATGTAGAAATTGCAAATTACCCGTTTACTACTATCGAACCGAATCGGGGGGTGGCTTATGTTAGGACTGAATGTCCTTGTATAGAGATGAATACTAGATGTGGAAACAGCCATTGTCAAAATGGGAAGAGATACATTCCAATTGAATTGATCGATGTTGCAGGTTTAGTTCCGGGTGCCCATCAAGGAAGGGGTCTTGGGAATAAATTTCTGGATGATTTGATGAGTGCAAATGCAATTATTAACATAATCGATGTTTCGGGGAGAACCAATGAAGAAGGAGAAATAGTAGAAAGTGGAAAATACGACCCCTTACATGAATCGGAATTTATTAGAGAAGAGATTGATTTGTGGCTCGCGGGAGTGATTAAACGTAATTGGTTGTCTGTTGAACGGTTGGCCCGTGGTCCAAACTTCAATATGGAAAAGTCAGTTGCAAGCGTCTTGTCAGGATTGGGCATAAAATCTCGAGATATTTTGGCATGCCTTAGGAAAATGGAATATCCCCCAATGCCTAGTGAATGGGAAGATTCGGATTACGAACGTTTGGCATGTTTGATTAGAGGGATGTCAAAACCCTCGATAGTGGTTGCCAATAAAATAGATGTGGTGACGAAAGAGAATATCGAACGTTTAGAAAATACGGAGGAAGAGATATCAGGGGTTACTTCGCAATATGAATTAATACTCCGAAATGGAAATGAGAAAGGAATCATACGGTATGATCCAGGAGATGATACGTTCGATGTTATTAAAGAATTGACAGAAGAACAGGAAGAAGGTTTGAATAAAATTGAGAAAGTGATGAAAGAATATGGAGGTACAGGTATCCAAAGTTCACTTAATCGTGCGGTATATGAAATGATGGAAATGGTAACAGTGTTTCCAGTAGAAAATGAAACTCATTGGGCAGATGGAAAAGGGAACAAATTGCCAGATGCATATCTAATGTCAAAGGGATCCACACCTAGAGATTTAGCTTATGAAGTGCACACGGACATAGGAGATGGGTATCTGTATGCCATTAATGCTCGCTCGAATAGAAGAATTTCAGAAGGTTATGAGTTGAAAGAGGGCGATGTTATAAAAATTGTAAGTACTGCAAAATAGATGTGGTACAATAGAGATTGAACTTAATTAAACATTAAACGATCTAGCCCATCTATCAGAGCTAAGACACTAGCTCGAGTTATATCAGCGTCGCTACTAGCTACACTAACGGTTCGGTCACCTCTAGCGACTTCAACATAAACAGTAACCAATGCGTCAGTTCCACCAGTTAAAGCGTCCACGTGGTAACTAACTAATCTAAAGCGTGAATCGTTTAAAGCGCCTCGAATTGCATTAATCGCCGCGTCGACAGGACCACTACCAATGCCAGAAGCAGATCTTTCTTCGCCATCTACTTTTAAACGAATGCTTGCGGTCGGGGTGGCCCCTCCACTGACTGCGATGAGGTCTACGAGGATAATTTTTTGATTTCGAGGGATACCGCAGACGTCATCTGCTATTGCTAATAAATCAGCGTCTGTTACTCTTTTATTCCGTTCGGCCAATACTTTCACTCGATTGACAATGGTAGAAATTTGATCGTCGGAGGCGGTGATTCCATGTTCCTCAAGTGCTGCTCTAGCACCTGCCCTACCTATGTGTTTTCCAACTGCAAAGCGGCGCCCTCTTCCAACTAATTCAGGAGGGTATGGCTCATACATTCGATCATCTTTTAGAATTCCATCGGTGTGAATTCCACTTTCGTGGGTGAAAGCATTTTCGCCGATGACGGCTTTGTTAGGCGGTAAGGAAACACCGGTCGCTCGAGAGACAAGTTGTGCAAGATTATAGAGCCCATCTAGACGTACCGTGTCTATACCATAGCAATGGTGTAGAGCAATTGCTACTTCCTCTAACGCAACGTTTCCGGATCGCTCTCCAATACCGTTTACTGTTGCATGTACCATCAATGCACCTCCAGCTATACTTGCCAAAACGTTGGAAACTGCGAGACCCAAATCGTCGTGGGTATGTGTACTTGTAGGACCTATTTTAGATAGTCGGGAAACGGCAGAGTAGGCCTGCTCGGGGCTGGCATATCCAACAGTGTCCGCCCAACAAATCCAATCTGCTCCCGCGTCGATTCCAGATTGCATTAGAGACTCTAGGAAGTCTATGTCGGCTCTGCTTCCATCTTCGCCTAGGAGTTCTAACCAAATACCATGGTCTTTGGCGTAATCGATTAAAGAAATGGAATTTGAGATGACATCTCCGCGGGTTGTTCTAACTTTGTCAGTTACGTGACGATCACTAGAGGGGACAACTAAAGTGATTCCATCGACATCGCAATCGAGTGCATCGTCGATATCAGATTGAATTCCGCGGGCAAAGCTAGTTATTTTGGCATTTAGGCCTAGTTCTACTATTTGTTTAATCGCTTCTCGTTCACTTTGACCGGTGCATGCACTGCCTGCTTCGATGACAGATACGCCTATAGCATCAAGTTCAGCGGCGATAGAGACTTTTTCTTCGGTGGTCAATGCGATTCCTGGCGCTTGCTCTCCATCACGGAGGGTGGTGTCTAGGATTTCTATGGTTTTGGGGGAATTATCTTTGAGTTGGGATAAGTTCGCTAATAAATCGATCATGGGTCATGGTTTGCCCTAATTACCCACAGTCAGAGAGGGTATTTAAATTGTCCCATTCAGTGTAGTATTGGAATGAAGATATCTACGTGCGTTGAGTGCACATAGGAAAGTAAAAACGGAGCTATAGGCAAAATTGTTTGTTTAAAAAATTGGTGATAAATTTATGAAAAAAACGCCGAAAGGGACCCCAGTGGGGGTTGATGACCCGTATCTATATGTAAGCAAATGTGACCACTTGACAGGAGAAGGGTTTTGTCGTTTGGTATTGGAAAATAGGAACGTAGAAGATTCGTTTCAAATTGAACTTGAGGGGAATGAGTATGTTTGTCCAGTGGCGGAACGAAAATGGAAATGGGAGAATTGCCCTTATTTTAGATACAGGGCGAGTGAAAAAATATGTGCCCGTTGTGGGTTGGAAGAGCGCCTGAACACCCATGATAATAGTCGTCCGCTGTTGGAACGTCATCATCTTTCATATATAGAAAATAGGGCAAATGAAGAAGGGAAAATGGGCCATGAAATAACGGTGATGCTGTGTAGGTGGTGTCATGCGAAAGTACATAAATCAGGAGCTAGAATCAACGATGAAGCGGAACCAGATAGAAATGCATTAGAATTGATGGAAAAGAGAAAAAGTGCAGAAATGAATGAGACCAAATTTGAATCTGCAAGAGAAAGGTATAATAGAGAATTAATGTAAAATGAGGGTTCCAATGTCAAATATAATGGAGTGAAGAATGACAACATCTCAACGAAATCTTTCGGATTTATCCAGGTATATGTTTAAATCCCCAAATTGGCAAATTAGTGTTTTCTTTTCATTGGCTTTGGCCGCGGTTGTAGGGGCCAGTGCATTAAATACAACCGATTTCAACGGACTATCTTCAGTCGCAGGTGGTATGATTCTAGGGGTGTTTTTCATAGGGATTCCCACACTACTATCTAGCTTCTTCACGACCCCAATTGATCGGATTATAGGTGGGAAAATTACATATAATAGATCTTCTTTATTGGCTCTCGTTTGCGAGATAATTGTTGTTGTATGTTTATTGTTTGCGAATGTATTGGACATCCTGTTTAACATTGAAAGTATTGTATATATAATATTGCTAGCATCCCTTGCGATGATATTTGCATTTAGGTTGGCAATTGTGATGGCAATATCACATAGAAACCCAATTATTGCGAGTATACCTGCAAGTATTCAGACGGTTACTTCTGCTATTATTTATGGTCTTTTCCATGATTATGGCATTTTCCACGACGCAACTGGATCGGGCAAATTATATTTTCAATCGTATGCGGCGGGTCCAAAAAATGGGATTACAGAAATAATATCTGTGGGGATACATGGAGATATACTATTACTCGTAGGGATGAGCGTGGTATACGCATTGGGAGTGTGGGGATTGATTGTGATCATAGATAGGCCTTGGCGCAAAACGTTGGGCGTGTCTGGCTTTGATTTCATCAGGGGTTTTATAGATTACATTGCAGAGGATTCCAAAGGACTAGAAGATTTCTTTGAAAGCATAGGCGAATCGGCCGTGATTCCAGTTACTGTGTTGTCTTACCGAGATTTGGAAGGAAAACAAAAAGCTTGTTTTTCTCTACCAATGCTTCACCCAGGACCTATGGGAACAATTGGAGGGGGAAATCTTCCAGAAAGTCTTGCCATAGGTACAGAAGGAATGGCGTTTACACCTCACGCCACTGCTGGGCACGACTTCAATCTAACCACTGCTCGAGAAGTGGGTTCAATAATATCAGTAGTGAAACGAGCATTAGATGATGTTAAATTATACGGCAAGGCAAGTCGGAGTGTGCGAGAGAAAGTGGGTGAAGCCGAAATAGTTGGGCAGATGTTTGGAGATAGTGCTATGTTAATAATAACCTACTCACCAGGGTGTGCAGACGACATAGATTATGCGGTGGGATTGTCCGCCATGGCAGAGGCCAGAGGGCAAGGTTTAAAAAATGTCATGTTGATTGATGCGCATAATTGTAATAATGGCACCGCTGGCGGGGAACTCGGGCATATAACACCAGGGAGTCAAAGATCGTTTGACCTATTTGAAGCTGCTAAGAAAATCAGCAAAAAACTAGTTCAAGAAGATCAATGTTCATTTGAACTAGGAGTGGCATGGGATAAAACTAAATGGGAAATAATAGAGGGAATGGGACCATTAGGCATACGAGTGGCAGTGATCAAAATGGATAGTCAAGAAACGGCATATGTTCAAATAGATGGGAATAATATGGACCCAGGATTGAGGGACAGAATTATAGAAGAAAATGAGTTAGTAGATGAAATGGAGATCATCACAACAGATACGCATATTGTGAATACTATTGATGCGGTGAACCAAATAGGTCAGAGGATACCTCATAATGAATTGATTGAAAAAATCCAAGAGTTAATAAAAGAGGCAAAAGAGGATTGTGAACCAATTTCAGCGGGGATGGCATCTAGGAGGACAACAGTAACTGTATTTGGAAATGATATGACAGAGACGCTAGCAAGTCATGCGAATGCCATGATTTCGATGGGAGGAGCACTTGCAGCTGCAATGGTAATTGCAACTATTTCGATAAGCATACTAATGTTCTTATTTGCTGCCGCGTAGAGAAAAGTGGTTGGCAATTCAAGAAATGTTTAGTATTTCTTGAATTTCCTTTTGTAAAGTTTCAAATTGTTTCTGTATTCTTTCGCTTTGTTTGCCTAGAGTTTGCAGCCTAACTTCGAGTGCCTCAATACGCTGGTGGAGGTCTTCTTCTGCAGAGTCCGGATTCGTTTCGACCAATAAATTCCCTACATGTCGATATAAAGTGGCATCTTTCTCGGTTTTGGACAGGACAGATAAAGCAGATTTATTTTCGGCTAATTGTGCTTCTGTGTGGTGTTTTTGTACTGTGACCTGTTGAGCTTTGGATTGAAATGCCTGGAGATTTTCTAATTTCTCCCGAGCTTCAGGGGTAAGTTGTTCTGACATTTGAGTGCAGTAAACGTTCTGAACTCAAAAACCCACGTTTTCTATAACGGAAGGGGGGGGTGAAAAAAAACGAAAGAAGCATGTTGAAAAACTGTGTCACTTTATGTGAGTTTCTTTTACTAAGGGGCTACGCTCTTTGAGAAGTACACGGTGCCCACAATAAGGACACCTGACTCCAAATACTCCTTCTAATTCGACTTCTCGTTTACAGCGAGAACATTTATATGCCATTACTCTTCTACCTCCGAAAGAGAGTCAGAGGATTCGTTAGAATTAGAAGGTACTGCTGTGAGAAGGAGATCTTCTTGAGAAGGTTCAGTATTAGAACGGGCGATAGAACGGCTAGCGACTAGACCTCCAGGCGTAATTGGCCGATAGGTACCTCCTGCAAATCGATAGTCGCAAATTTTTCTTCTACATTCCCAGATCCCAGTGCCTACACGGCGGATAGACTTGGCTGCTCCGCATTTTGGGCAAGAGTAATCGGCGCGCATTAGCGCCTCTACTTCGGATACGCGACGACGGGCAACGCGGCCATATCTAGCCCCGAATCGACCAGCTGAACCGGATTTTTTGGCCATGGATAGATTGTGTGTAGCGGCGACTTGGAGATAAACCCTTTTAAATCATTTTGAAGATTAGGGGATAGAAATCGTATTTCAAAGAGAATATTAAAAATATAGAAATAAATCAATAGAAATTGCAGTAATAACATTTTTATTGTTTAATTAGTTATATTCAATGTATGAAATTTGTGAGGATTTTATGTTGTTGCTTTCTAATAATGTCTATTTCTTTGATAGGAGTGATTGGGATTGAAGATGAGCAAAAAAATATGGAAGATTTATGCACATTTCCGATAAGAGAGGTTGATGCTAGTGGAGTAATGGTCGAGATAGATAAAGAACCACAGAGGATAATTACTCTTGCACCCAGTGCGGCTCAGACTGTGTGGGAAATTGGTGGGAAGGACAAGGTAGTGGGAGTTACCTATTACGCAAGGTATTTGAAAGGCGTAGATGAAAAAAATGTGATCTCTAGTCCGGAGGGGGAGGTTATTTTAGAAAGTGTTGTCTCGTTGGATCCGGACTTGGTTTTGGCCCCAAGTATAATACCTGAAAAAACAGTAGGAAAACTCAGAGAAGCGGGAGTAACTGTATACTATTCTTCCGAGCTCAAAACAATTGAAGATATAATGGAAGAAACCAGATTAATTGGAAGATTATCTGGAGAATGTGAAGGGGCAGAAGAGGTCGTCGGATGGATGTTATCTAGTTTAGATCTCATCTACGAAGAGGCAAAAGAAAAAGAACCGCCAACGGTTCTTTATGTATTTTATGGATGGACTGCAGGTGGAGAAACTTTGATAGATGAAGTGATTGAAAAGGCTGGTGGAAAGAATAGTGCGAAATTGATGGGGATTTCGGGATATAGACAGCTCAATGCGGAATTAATAATTCAGAATGAGCCAGAATGGATCATAATTAACTCTGATGAAGTTTCCGAGATAGAAAATAATGAGATTGTGCAGAATTCAAATGCCGGTCGGAGGGGGCAGATAATTATAGTAGATGTAGAACATCTCAATCAGCCAGCTCCCGGAATAATTCTTGCAATTGAAAAAATAGCATATGAGATTTCTCAAGAGTTGGAAGTGGAAGGAAATGGAAATGTTCTGTCAGAAAAAAATTCAGAAGAGTCCGAAAGTGGTGCTATTAAAAATGATCCTAATAGAGGGTACTTTGAAGTTGTTGGGTTGATTATTTTAATAGGGGTAGTAATTGTTTTGGCAAAGCTGGAATAGAAATAAGATTACATTTGAGATAGAGGAGATTTGAGATACTCTCGTAAAAAGACAGTAGCGTAGCTACCGCGCGGTAAATCGAAAGAAAATTTCAAGGGGTTTTTTTGGAGTTCCAGGTTGGTTGTGGTCAGAATGGGTCTTAACGATCCAGAAGAATTGAATAGACCAGGTAGATCAAAACTAGAGGGTGAAAGTCCCACTTCGGACAGAACCATTTGTTCTATTTCTCCAGGAGAACCTTGGCTTAATGGAGTTTTGGACCCGATAAGCGGAGCGGTGATAAATGCCCGGTTTCTTAGTAAATGCCGATTGAGGGAATTCAAATTTTTCGAGGTTGCTATTTGGAGTTTGTTGACGTTGGGGAGATTCACCCCATGGACAGATTCTGAAAAGCAAATGGCATCTCCAACAGTAGCTAGATGGAATGGTATTTTTAGATCTAGCCTGAGGCTTAAAATACGGTTGAAAATATAGGATTGTGCCGCGTGGATGAGAAGTAATTGTAAATTTCGGGGCAAGGTTTCAAGGGCCATTCTATAATCAGATTCTGACTTTCCCCCAGTTTGGATTAGAGATTTTAGCATGTTGCGTTCATAATGTAGCCAGTTGGGGAATAGAGATAGTGAAAGCTCCCAGTCGTGGGTGGATTGAGCTAAAGATCGTGCTTCCTGGGTTTTCTCAGGTTCAGAGGGATGGGGGTTGCCCAGATAAGACATGAGTGCTCCTTCCCAATCACCTCGGGCGATACACAGTCCCACACGGTGAGTTATTGGTCGAATTGAACCAAAGCGTTGGTGACCAAAATAATTGGGAAAGGATAAGATCCCATTCCCAAAATTTTTGAGATCGTCGGAAATGGCATGGAGATCAGTGACTGTGACGGGATCGTGGACAGTAATTTCGAAATGGTTTCCAACTAAATCTCCAAAATATAAATTTCGACCCAGTCGGCCCACTGGTTGTATAGTTACGCCAGGGATTGAAGGAATAGAGAGGGGAGAGATGTGTTTTAAAGAGAACAGCTGAGTGGTGAGTGCACGTTTGTCTTTTGTCCCAGCCCAAGAGATGTGGTTAAGAGGGATATTCAGGCGAGATGATAACTCACGAGTGAAAGAATTGGTGTCCCAATTTAAAAGAGTCGCACGGAAAATGAGATATTGGTAAGTAGAAGAGTCTGAGGATAGTGGTTTATAATCTACATTTTCAATTTCATAAACTTGAAAATTTTCAGGACTATTACGCAAGGATCCACCAACTCCGTCATGGTTACTTATGAAATGGTCAATCCCAATTATGTGTTCTTCGGGCAGAGAAGGAAGCATTAGTAAAGAGGTAAATCACATATGATATCGTCAATGATAGAATCTTCTGCAGGGCCTATTCCGAGAGTTGTAATAGTCCCGGGTTCTAGCTGAGTTCTTCCAGCATCTTGGATGATTGCAGCGGGAATGCGATTGTTTTCAGCAATTTTTTTGAATTCAAAAAGAGCGCCTTTATCAGAGACTTTTAAGACTATCTTTGTTTGCCCGTCTTTTTTCCAAATTTTTTGCGTGTTGCTATCCACTTTTAGATATGCAGAAAGAGAGGCATGGGCCACTTGTGCTGCTAACTTTCCAGGGGTCATTCCTAAATCGGAACGTGCCAGAATGGCCTGCTTCATGAATAGCTGGAGGCGATAGTTGGATAAAAGTCTATTCTGCCGCATGCGGGAACTTTTATGCCGATAGCGAAGACATACAGAGTAATGATACTCTCTGATGCAGATATTCGGCGGAGGATAGAAAAGGGAGAAATTGTAATTGATCCACTTGATGATCCAGATTTGCAAATTCAGCCTGCAAGTGTGGATTTAAGATTGGGGGAAGAATTTTTGGAATTTTGTCGAACTAACATACCATGTATCCATCCAAATTCGGAAGATGAAGTTGCCAAATACGTTCGGAAAACTACTGTGAAAGAGGGGGAAGAATTTATACTGCACCCAAATGATTTTGTGTTGGGGACTACCAAAGAACGGGTAGAGATACCACCGGACCTTATTGCGCACGTTCAGGGGAGATCTTCGCTAGGGAGACTGGCAGTGGTAATACATGCGACCGCGGGTGTTATTGATCCGGGGTATAGAGGGCAGATAACTCTAGAGCTTTCGAATTTGGGTACCGCGCCTGTTGCACTAACTCCGGGGATGAGAATCTCACAAGTGATATTCACCGAATTAAAAACGCCTACGAAAAATCCATATGGGAAGAGTCGAGGATCGAAATATCAAGATCAAAAAGGACCCCAAGCGTCAAAAATTCAGTTAGATCCAGAATTCAAAAAATAAGATATAGTTGTAAATTTAGCTATGTAAGTTGGCGACCCCACCCCGAATGGTTCGTTCTGCTTCGTTGAGTGCGATTTCGCGATCAAAATTTTTCGTTATAGCTGTTAGTTCTTGGGGGGATAAATGAAAAATATTTTCGAAATGGTTAGTTATATTAGGGATGGCCCGGGCAATATTGTCGATTATAGGAACCGTGGCGAGTTGAGATGATCTAGATAAAGGATTGAGATCGATAACGAGTGTTGTTTTTCCCATATTAGTAAGGGCTTCTACTCGATCTCCATCTTCAAGGGGAACTAAGACTGCATCTGCCGCATGCAATCCATCTGATGCAACTTTTGCACGGTCGTGGGAGATACCAGGTATTCGAGATTGAGTGGAGAGGCCTTTTACATTAGTTGCCCCATGTGAATTTAAGTGAGATATAATTGCTTTAATTCTTTTTTCAGTTCGGTGAAATAGATTGACTTCTATTGTTGCGCTAGCTAGTTTAGAAAGGGCTATTATTTCAGTAGGAACGAGTGCAGCGGTATTTCCATTTACACTTATAACGGGATTTGTTGCCAAGGCCATATGGGCTGCTGCTGCTCTTGCAGCTTGGTTTGCAGTGGGCAAGGTTCGCTCGGATAATAAATAATCAAATGACTCTCCACGGCCATGTGCTATCAAACCATGCTGACTAGTAATTCCATTCTGAATTCCAGAGATAAGCTGATCCCTCAAAAGGAGCGAAGCATACCTAGGATGGTCAGAGGGGACATTTCTCATAGAGTGGGAAAGGATGCCAAGCTTCAAAAATTAGTTTATCTCAAAAAGCGGATTTTCGGGGGAATAAATTTCACAAATATTTGGAGCATACCCTACATCGCTTAAACCGGTCTCAAGTGAAATTACAGTCTCTCCTAACATTGCCATAGTAGCCTTGCCCCCATAATCTCGAACCGTGTTTATCGTTTCTGCAACTATCGGCGTCATAAAATTAGTTTCGAGAGTGAACTTATAACCAAGATCGAATAGAGAATCTAAAGAAGGGTTTTGTAATAAAGAATTCAATGATTCGGACCCCATAGACTGGAGTTTAGAAAGATCTCCAGAGAGGATGGTGTGGGTATCCATACTATTGAAAGAGAGATACTCAATCCGAGCTGTTTCGGGTATTCCGTCAAGAACGCCATAACCAGGGCCACCAGGTTGAACTCGGATTGGAACACCGCCGCGAGATTGGGACATTACATCTCCAAGGCCAGTACCTGCAGAAACGTCAGCTGAATGGGCCATTCGAACGATATCCTCGGAAGAAAAAGATAAACTGAAGAGTGTTTGTGCGGACGAAATGACCCCAAGCGCAACTGCACCAGAAAGTCCGAATCCAGATCCAAGAGGGAGACTCGTTTGTGCTTCGACGTGTAGTGGAAATGGAAGAGAATTGAAGATTGTATTTGCCACTTCCATGTGAACCTCGGATCCATTTATCGTGAGTAGAGACTCTTTTGAAGAAGAAGCCGTAAAAGTCAGGCCATCGGAAAGTGTGATGCCAGCACCGGTAGAACCAGATTTGAGCGGGTGGGGGCATAAAAATGGTGAAAAGAATAATGAAACGTGTGCCGGGATAAAGATAGAAATGGAATGAGAATTCATTGTTACGCTATGGTGCGAGTCTATTTCGATCTCTAGGAAAAAGAACAACTTCACGGACATTTTCTAGTTGAAGCATACTCATAACAAGTCGATCTGCGCCCATGCCCCACCCAGAATGAGGAGGCATCCCATAGCGAAACATATCAACATAAAATTCAAAATCCCCAGGATTGAGTCCTTGGTTTTGGAGAGCTTCTACCAAGAAATCGTATCTATGTTCTCGTTGTCCTCCAGAAACTAGCTCCATTGAAGGATGCATGAGGTCAAATCCTTTTGAGATTTCAGGAGATTCATCGTGATTTTGGATGTAGAAGGGTTTAATTTCGCTAGGCCAATCTGTTATGAAATAGTGAGTACTCATGGCGCTTCCAATAATTCTTTCTGCTTGAGTGGATAGATCATTTCCCCATTCCAATGGTTCGGGGAGGTCACTAGAATCATTTGCCATTTCGATCGCAGAGTCGTAGGAAATTCTTGGAAAGGGAGTTTTAGGAACAACTAGTTCGTCTATGCTAAGTAGTTGAAGTTGTCCGGGGCAATTTTTACAGATATAATGATAAGCGGTTGAAATGATATCTTCGGCAACTTCCATCGCTATTTCATGGTCTATAAAAGCTGCTTCAAAATCGATTGAAGTTGCTTCATTCAAGTGACGAGTTGTGTTATGTTCTTCTGCCCTAAAGATAGGTCCTATTTCAAATACTCGTTCCACTCCACCACCCACTACGAGTTGTTTGAAAAGTTGGGGGGATTGATTCATAAAAGCTTCTTTCCCAAAATATGCAATGGGGAAAAGATCGGTCCCACCTTCAGTGCCTGTTGCGACTATTTTTGGTGTATTAATCTCAATACAATCTATATCGTAGAATCTTTGGCGTATGGATCGTTGAACCTCTGATCTAATTTCGAATATTGCTCTTGTTTCTGGACTTCTGAGGTCGATGCAGCGTTTGTCTAGCCTTGTGGAAAGTTCGGAGGTTACCTTCCTAGAGGGATCGAGAGGGAGATTTGGATCAGAGAGGGATAGAATTTCAATTTTTGTAGGTACAAGCTCAATTCCAGTTGGAGCACGTTTTTCAGGTACAACTTCCCCAGTTAATAAAACGACGCTTTCGCGATATAATTGGCCGAGTATAGAGAGGGTTTCTGTGGAAAGTTTTTCTTTTTCGAATTTTGCTTGTAAGATGCCACTCCTATCC
>JAPYRM010000010.1 GCA_029941175.1 Halobacteriales archaeon | reverse complement strand
GAGAAACCTAGGTCCAAGGGAGCACCTCCACCAAAAACTGCGGCGGCATTATTGGGGATATAAGCAGGTAACATGACCCACAGGGATATGATTACCAAGGAGAAGAGGTCCACGATACAAATAATACATAATCATTTGACTTAGGTAATTCTATTTTGTCAGAATGGAATCGGGAGAGATAGAAAGTAAGATTCATCAGGGAAAATAGGATAGCGGGATGCTCATTACCTTACAGAAACTAATGTGAGAATGGGAATGATAGCTTGGAAAAAGAATATAGCTAGTGGCCTTGTGGTGTTGATTCCACTTGCACTCACGTATTATGTAATAAAGTGGGCGTATATGTTAGTTTCACAAATAACATTTATAAGTGTGGGGGGAATTTTCCAAGGAAATGGAATCGTTACGGAGTTGTTTCAAGTTGGTTTAACACTAATAGTATTGTTAGTAGTAACGTTTGTAGTAGGGTATGTGATGAGGACTACAATGGGAGAATTGTTTGGAAATAAAATTGATGATATTGTTAACTTTGTTCCAGGGCTTAGAATCGTGTATAATGCTGCAAAAATGGCAGTGGAAACTACAGTGTCAGAAGATGGAACGCTTCAAGCTCCGGTGAAAGTTACAGTGTGGCCAGGAATGAAAATGACTGCGTTCAAAACAGGGAATAAAACAGAAGACGGGAAAGACATACTGTTCATGCCGACATCGCCGAATATTACAACAGGGTTTGTCATAGAGATGGATCCAGACGGATATGAAAATTCAGAAGAAAGCGTTGAAGATTCTCTTGCTCGTGTGTTGAGTGCGGGTTTTGGTGTTAGAAAGCAGAAGCAAAAAGATTAGATAAAAATTGTTTTTTGCAGAAAAATGTTAGACGGGTCATACATAAGTAAACCATTCATCGTGTGCCTTATTGCGGCGGTTTAGTATATCAAAAAATGCTGACTGAAGATCTTGTGTTATGTCTCCACGAGATCCCATCCCGATAGTAGTTTCATTGACTTTTTTAATCGGAGTGACCTCGGCAGCAGTTCCTGTAAAAAATAATTCGTCGGCAGAATGCAACTCATCTTCACTGATGATAGCTTCATCGTGCACCGTATAGCCTTTTTCTCTAGCCAATGTAATAATAGTATCACGTGTTATGCCGGCAAGAAGTCCCTGGGATGGGTCGGGAGTGTATAGTTCACCATCGCGGATGAGGAAAATATTTTCACCTGCCCCTTCTGCTACATTGCCATCGGTGTTTAGAAGAATTGCTTCTGAAAATCCATTTCTGTGGGCTTCTTCGCTGGCAAGAACACTGTTTACGTAAAGTCCGGTTGTTTTGGCATTCATTGGAACTTGATTTGAAGAATACCGTCTCCAACTAGACACCATAACATCTACCCCAGATGCGAGTGCTTCTTCTCCAAGATAAACGCCCCAGGGCCAGCAAGCAATAGCTACTTGAACTGGTATTCCCAAGGGGCTAAGACCAAGACAATCGTATCCGAAAAATGCAATTGGTCGGATATAACAAGCGTTTAAATTTTGTCTACGGATGAGTTCAAGAGTGGCTTCTGTCAGGTCGAGGGCGGAATATCCAATATCCATTTCATAAGGCTTTGCTGAATTATAGAATCTGGTGAGATGATCATCCCATCTGAAAATTGCAGGGCCTTGTTCGGTGTTGTAGCATCTAACACCTTCAAAGATGCCAACCCCATAGTGCAAACCGTGGCTTAAAACATGAATATGTGCAGAATCCCAGTCCACAAAAGAGCCATCTAGCCAGATTGTAGTAACATCCATATCATCAAATATTGCCATATTCTCTTGTTAGTCCTCGTGGTCTTAAAAATCTAGTTGTTATGTTCGGAAAATTCAGTTAATACGTGCCACTATAGACAGAGATATGTAATTCGTCTGTGTCGTTGAGAGCTAGTGTTTTTCTCAAGTTGACGGGAGAAAGTAACTCGAGTTGTTCTTCTCCATGACGGGTTTTATCTGGAAGAATCACATGAACGGGTAGAGTTTTGCCCTCCATAGGTTCGGTTATGATGGCAGGATAACAAGTGGCAGACCCATAGGTTCGATCTCCATCGGTCCATTCATTGATTAATAAAGGAGTTAATTCAGATAAATTGGATTTGAGTTGGATACTAGACGTATTTAGTGCCATATTCAGAGTTCCAGGAAATGGTTCATATCCAAGTATAGATTGAAATTGGTCTAAATATCCAGCGAGTGAGAGGAATTTCTTTGCATCCCCCATACCAGTTGTGATAGCTCCTATGAAGAGAAAAGTGGTGTTATCCATAACGCTTTATCCGGCGTGAGCGGCTGTTTCAGTTTTCCAAAAGCTACTAGATTTTTTAAGCATAGGTATCCACGTTTCTTCATATTTTGAAAGGAGTGCGACTCTAGAAATTGGTACTGTTTTGAGAGTATTATGTTCGGGTAGATGGGATCCAACTTCTTTTGCAAAATCCACTATTTCTTGAGTTTCAGGCATTATGTCCCGAGATAATCTGTCCCGGGAGTGTCCTACGTGCATATACGCTTTAAGTTCTATAAAATCAGGATCTGCCCGTTCGTAGAAAGCGGCATACCAATCGGGATTCCCCATATTCAATCCTCTGAGAAGTGTAGTTCTGAGGACCGTTCTACAAGATTTTTTGTGGAGGACGTCCATGGTATCAATAAGTTGCTCCCATGCGTTTTTGTCAACAGGCCGCACTACCCTATCAAAAGTTGATCTCTCTGCCGCATCAACTGAGATATATAGTTGCGTGGGTTCGCACTCTTCAATCATATCAGGGTTTGTTCCATTAGAAACTAAAAAGGTGGACATATGACGTGAATGGAACTCTTCGATTAACTCTGGCAAATAAGGATACAAGGTGGGTTCGCCATCTAGAGAAATAGCAACGTGTCTGGGGTCCATTGCTTGCTGAAAGGTTTCTGGGCTAACATGTTGATTTCCACCAAAGCCAGAGAGAATTTTTTTCTGTAGAATGATAGAAGCATCTGCGACCGCAGAGGGATCATCCCACTCAACATTATCAAGTTCGTATGCATGGCCTCGATGATCACGCCAACAAAAAACACAGCGTTCGTTGCACTTGACAATTGGCGTCATTTGAATGCACCGATGAGATTCAATGCCATAGAAAATATTTTTATAACATTTTCCTTGGCCGCGCAGAGCGTTTGCAGTCCACCCACATGTCTGAGCAGCAGTATGCCCAATATGTTGATAATGGGGGTAATCTACTTGTTTAGGTCCATCTGGGCAGCTCATATATAGAAGACTGTAGTTCGCTGATGGCAAAAGTAAAACGATCTCGTAAGGGGGAGAGTTAATCTAAGTAAATATGAAACAGGAGACAAAGGGGTGATCTTTTATCAAACCGAGTATAAGGAAATGGCATGATCCTCGCAATGCGCAGCGAGGTGGAGAATGCATTTGGACGTGTGTGTTCCCAACTTGACCTCCAGATGAGTGATTTTGGACTGGAAGAGCCTCCAGAGGGGGTAGAGGCGATACTAGCCTCTAACATTGCATATCGTGTTCAAAAAGAAATGGGAAAACCTCCTGTAGAAATTGCAAAAATAATTGTTGAATTGATAGGCTCTGAAAATTTTCAATATGTAGATAGAGTTTACGCAGATGGACCATACATAAACTTTGTTCCATCGAATAGGTATTTTAAAGAAACTTTGGAAGAAGCCCAGAGAGAAAGTTATGGTCAATGTGAAGAAAGAGAAGAAATAATAATCGTAGAACATACTAGTGCCAATCCAACGGGTCCGATTCATGTTGGACGTGCTCGTAACCCAATTATAGGGGATTCGATATCTCGAATTTTATCTTTTGCGGGGTATCAAATAGAGAGACAATACTATGTAAATGATTCGGGGAAACAAGTTGCAACTTTGATATGGGCATTTGAAAAATTTAGTGAAGATGAATTAGTAGATTTGAAAAAAAATAGAGGGGATTATGACATAGTTCGATATTATCAACTATCGAATTCGTATTTAGAGGATTCACCTACAGAGGATAGAAATATTGCTGAGTTTGAGATAGCGGATATTTTAGGAAAAATAGAGTCTGGAAATGAAGAGATACATCAGAGACTAATATCGATAACCGAAATGGTATTGGGGGGTATGAAAGAGTGTTTATATCGCATTTCTGTTGAATTTGATGAATTTGTTCGGGAAACAAGATTTATCCAAGATGGATCGGTTGGGGAGATGGTAGATCGTTTGAAACAGTTAGATTGCGCATTCCAAGAAGATGGGGCTTGGAAACTGGACATCCCAGGAGAAGAAAAGCCATTAGTATTCATTAGGTCCGATGGGACTTCCCTATATACAACTAGAGATTTGTGTTACCATGAATGGAAACTTAAGAAAGCAGATAAAATTGTTACAGTACTTGGGGAAGATCATAAACTCCAAGCCGAACAATTGATAAAAACTTTGTCACTTTTAGGAGCGGATACTAGTAGGATTCAACAGGTTTTTTATTCATGGGTGAACCTCCCAGAAGGTGGGATGAGTACCCGGAAGGGTACGGGGATTAATCTAGATGATTTACTCGATGAGTCAGTGGCAAGAGCTAGAGAAGAAGTTACGAGACGTGAGGGTTCCAGGATTAGAGAAATAGAATTAAAAGAGTCGGATATTGATCGGATTTCGCGACAAGTTGGAATTGGCGCAATTAGATGTGGAATTGTGGCCACTCAACCAGGTAAAGGGATAACATTTAGCTGGGACGATGCACTAAGTTTCGAGAGACAAGGTGCACCATATATGCAATATGCTCATGCCCGCTGTTGCGGAATATTGGCGAAGCAAAGTTTGGACATTCAGGATGTGGATAGTGTATTACTTAGTTCTAAGGAAGAACTAGATCTTTTACATGAGATTTCTCGATTTCCATTTGTTGTTTCATCTGCTGCAGATGCACTAGAACCTCATCGTATTGTGACGTACACACAAAAATTGGCAGAAAAATTCAATATATTTTATCGGGAATGTCCTGTGTTGAAGGGGACAGATTCTGAGTTAATGGCAGCGCGATTGTCGTTGGTGACTGCGGCAAAGAATACTATGTCAAATTCATTATACTTGGTTGGGATTGAATCTCCAGATTCCATGTAAATATATTGAGAAAGGGTGTGAATCTGTGTCAATACTTACTTACGAGATGAAAAATTAGAGGAATCAATGGACAAAAAAGCGGATATGCCGATTGATCTCGACAAACGTAAGTATGAATTCAAACGGCTGCTTGAGGACTATGAAGAATATGCAGGTTCGGGCACTCAACTAGTGACGATTTATATCCCAGAAGATAAGCAGATTTACGATGTGGTGTCTCATATCACGCAAGAGCACTCACAAGCGGCAAATATTAAATCTAAAGATACACGGACCAATGTGACAAATGCGTTGGCATCTATTCGGGCGCGTCTGAGGTATTATAAGAAATCACCTGCGAATGGAATGGTTTTATTTTCAGGTGCCGTCAATATAGGTAGCGGCCAAACGGACATGGTTACAGAAATTTTCGAGAGTCCCCCCCAACCCATTCAAACATTTCGTTACCATTGTGATTCTACATTTTTAACAGAACCACTTAGAGATATGTTGGCCGAAGCGGGATTGTATGGATTACTAGTATTAGATCGGAGAGAGGCACATGTTGGGTGGCTAAAGGGAAAAAGAATTGAACCGGTAAAAGGTACAACCTCACGTGTGCCGGGGAAACAACGTAAGGGTGGACAATCCGCTCAAAGGTTTCATCGACTCCGGTTGGAAGCAATAGATCAATTTTATAAAGAGATAGCTGAATTGGCAGGGAATCTTTTTGTTCCAGATAGGTACGAATTGGACGGTATATTGGTCGGCGGGCCATCTCCAACAAAAGATGAATTTCTAGATGGGAATTATTTGCATCATGAACTTCGTGAAAAGGTATTAGGAAAGTTCGACGTAGGGAACACTGATGAATCAGGATTGAGTGAATTGGTAAATGCTGCTAGTGATGTGTTGTCCGGTGCAGCAATTATTAAGGAAAAAGAGGTTATGAATCGTTTTTTCGAAGAACTCCATCAAGGGGAAAGGGCGACTTATGGATTCATGCCAACACGAGAGAATTTAATTATGGGGGCTGTCGATAGACTTCTAATTTCCTCAGATCTTAGAAAGGATGTTATAAATATTGTGTGTGGAAATGGGCATCAAAGTTATGAAATAATAGATACACGTTCAAAAAAAATAGAGAAAAATTGTTCAGACTGTGGGGAAAAGGTAAAACTTGTCGAACGAGAAGATGTGGTGAAACATCTTATTGAGCTTGCAGAATATAGAGGAACTAAAATTGAATTTGTTAGTACGGATTTTGAAGAAGGGAATCAATTATTACATGCTTTTGGTGGTATAGCAGGTGTGTTGAGATTCCCAACAAATATATGAACTAAGGCCGGGGGAGAAATGAAATAGTATCTAACTTATGTTTTGCATATTCCATGATGATCTTTCTTCGAAGTATGAGTTCTGCAGAGAGCCAACAAAAGAGGGTGAGTGTAGCAGAGATTACCCCAACAAAATCCCAATCTGACATCCAAACTGGATAAATCCAAGGGGATATATGCGCCCATCTTGTGGAGAACCAAGTTACATGTTTTTCTAAAAACGTTCCTTCGAATGTCGGGGGAAGTGTATTTTTAAAGGAAGGTTTTTTGAAGTCTTTTTCGGAGTAATTCTCTTGAAGTTGATAGCTACCTAGGATACCCATATCTCGAGATGTTAAAAGGGTAGAATCGGATGCCTCATCTCCGAGAAATAGTCTTTCTGCATCGTATGGGCCCCAAGGAGAACGAATTTCCCATACGATTTTTCCAAGAGGAGTAACTTCTATTACTCTGTGATTGAGAGAATCGGTGATCAAAGTGTTTCCGTTTGGTAATCTATCGGCATCACGAGGCCAAGAGAAATTTCCAGATAGCTTCCAAGTTGGTTCCCAAGTATTGTCAGAATACTCGTACTCGACTATACGATCGTTTTCGGAATCGGCTACGAGGATAGTTGGGAGATTTTCGGAGGAGAGCAAATATTGTGGATTATGTTGTTCGTACATTATGTCGTGTCGCCCATCAATCCCCAATGTTAGGACGATTTCATCAGAGAGTAAATCGATAATAATGATTTGATCAAAATTTCTGATAGATACCATAACATATCTTTCATCAATTAGATCGATGTCGTTGACATGAGTCCAATCTTCAGAATATCTCCCCCCGCCACTTTTTTGAAAACCATGATCTCTGAATTTCCACTCCCAATCAAATGATTCGGTAGTCCTATTGAAGATGAGCAAACGGTCATCATTTAGATTGGTAGAAGTATTGTAATTCCTCATGTTTGCTATTAGAATTTTATCATCTCCAATTAGATCCGCATCGTGGGTGTCAATGAGAGGCAAACGATGGATCCAATTTATTTTTCCAGCCTGAGAATCGAGTTCATAGAAAAGAGTTCCATCGGGTTCTGTTGCTACTACGAAAATATTCCCATTGGGAAGTGGATCGGCGTCATAGAACCATCGTGCCCCAACAGAGCTTCCATTATGAACCCACAGTACATTTCCAACAGAATCAACTGCAACTAATCTTGCGGGTTTTTTCGTGCTTCCTTTTCCTTCAAAGTGAAATCCCTGGATGCTAACAATAGTAATACCATCTGCAGGTTGCTCAATAACTCCGGGAGAGAACTCCAAATATGATGCCGTTGGTTCATGGGTTATAGCTGAAAAAACGGCTGGAGAAATTAGCAACAATACCAAGGTACAGACTAAAATTCTAAAGAGTTGTGATCGGGAGAAGAATCTGAGGCGCGACATACAATGTCAGATAAAAAGAATGCAAAGGACGAATATCTTACCTTTCTTGTTTTAGAAGAAAGGAAGATTATTTTTTTCGTCCTAAGTTTTGTTTAGAACTAGAATATTATTCTATTGAATTGGCTTTACAATCCGCCCGTGGTTACAAAGATGTAGATCACAAAGGCGATTGCAAGGCCCCATTGTGCAGGGGTTGCGGCGCTGATGCTGCCTTCTTTTGCTGCTTTGACTATGGGGTAGGAGATAAGTCCTGCTGCGATACCATAGGCGATAGAGAATGTGAGAGGCATCATTAAAATAGTAAGCCCGGCTGGGATAGTATTTGTGACGTCTTTCCAATCTATATCAGATATTCCACGTAGCATTATTAGGGCTACGAGAACGAGTGCAACGTGAGAAGCATAGAGTGGTACTGCGGCTGCGAGAGGCACCACAACGATGGATGCTAGGAATAGAACACCAACTACGAGTGCAACCATTCCAGTTCGTCCACCTTCTTCAATACCGGTGGCAGATTCAATGTAAGTAGTGACAGTGGAGGTTCCAAGGATACCACCAATGGTTGTACCAATTGCGTCTGCCATGAGTGGTTTTTCTATCTCGGGTAAGTCCCCGTTCTTGTCTAGGAATCCTGCTTGGTGAGAAGTTCCAATAAGAGTTCCTGCGGTATCGAAGAAATCCACGAAGAAAAACGTGAAAACGATTAACGCAAAGGAGAGGGAAGTAGCTCCAGAAAGACCACCAACGAACGCACCAACGAGTGGTGTGATGTTGTAGGATGCAGCGGCGACTTCAGGAATATGAAGTGCTTCTGCGCCCATTCCAGTAGCGGCGAGTGCATATGCGAGTACGGAGGTTGCTAGGATACCAATAACAATGGATCCTTTCACACCTCGAGCATAGAGCACAAATGTTATTAGCAGACCTAAGAGCGACAATAGTGCTATTGGGTCTCCTGCAAGGTTTGGATTAAGTGATACAAAAGTTGCGGAGTTGGCTGTGATAACTTGCATTTCTTTGAGCCCTATAATGGCTAAGAAAAGCCCGATACCGGCACCAACGGAGAACTTCACAGGTTTTGGGATTGCTGAGATAATTGCGTCTCTCCAGCCTGCTTTGGTTATGATGATGAATATAATTCCTTCAACCACAACGGCGGCAAGAGCGGTTTCCCAAGCAATTCCCATTCCTAGGACCACAGTAAACGCGAAGAACGCGTTCAGTCCTAATCCAGGTGCCAATCCGAATGGACGGTTGGCATAGAATGCCATTACTAAACTTGCTATTGCGGCAGAAAGTAAAGTCACAATGGCGAGCATTTGAGTGACTTGGGCTGGACTGTACCCATCTATTTGAATTGCCGCCCCTAAAATTGCGGGATTAAGGATGACAATGTAAGACATTGTAAGGAATGTGGTAATTCCAGCAATGATCTCCGTTCTTAAATCTGTCTTTGCTTTTTTAAAGCCAAATCTTTTTGAAAAATAATTGGCGAGAGAGTCTGCAACACTCATACATTAAAAGACACTTTCGGAAAGGCCTTAAGTATTTCAGATTGTCGCTAATAAACGTAATTTATATCGTCAAATGTCTTAAAACGTCAGACTATAGAGGTACAAATGGACATTTGCAGGCACTTTGTTAGTAATTATAATGATTAAATATAAATATGATTAGTAGTAAAAATAAAGCAGAAAAGACAGAAAAAGATATAATTAATAGATTTATTTGATACCAAACATACGCTGAGTTGTGGTACGTAGGAAGGATAAGGACCAGAGAATTATGATGAAAGGAAGAAGTGGAATCAGAATTAAAATTAATCCGAGGCCGTATAATATTGATAATATATTCATTTCGCTATCTGATCGACTCAGATAGGGGGCAGTTACCGTTCTGAGAAGTTTGTTTGGTTGTGTGTCAGGGGAATCCATATAGAAAGTATATGTGAGGGGGGAAATAAACGTTTGAATTTGTGAACACAGAGAGATTTGGTAAGTGTTGATGTTATTCCATATAGATTCCAGGTCTGAAAGGAAGAGATTGGGACGCTTTTCCAGAGGGGTCCACGGAATTTTCATCTTCAAGGCATAGTTCTATTTCCACGCCTAGTTCTTTTTCGAAAAAATCTTTGGCAGAAGAATAAAGGTCGAATTCGTTGACCAATTTTAATAAAGGTAATCTTTCTGGAGACTGTTGTCGGAGATACGTTAGTAGCGTGGTTGAAAATCTCTTGATCTCGTTTCCAAATGCCCGTAGATTTTCATTTTGCATTAAGATGCCCATAGACATTCCCAAGTCCAAATTGGAATTAATAAGAGTTTCTAGTACCTGGTATTTCCAGGGAGCTGGTGTGTAAATACTAATCAAGGTTGGGTCTTTGTTGATTACATTTTTAACTTCGTGTATATCTGAAAGAAGAGCACGTATTAGATCTTCTTCGAGTTCTATCAAAGGGGCATTGAATTCTGGGGCGGGGGAGGGCCAATTGGTATTGTCTACAGGTTTCCCTGTTAGAAGTTCATGTAATTCATTTGATAAGAAAGGCATGAATGGGGAGAGCATGATAAGACGGGTTCGTAACACTTCTCGTAGTGCCCAGTTGGATTTTGTGAGAGTACTCCTCCGATGGTGCCACTTTAGATATTCTTCCAACTCATAGAAGATGGATTGGCTAGCTGTTCTTGTTTCGAAACGATCTAGGGAAGACGTAGTTTTTTCAATTATTTGATTAAGTTTTGATAATAACCATTTGTCGAGATTGCTCAAATTTGGGTCACCCTCAGGAAGGGATATTATATCAAAAGAACGATTCCAGAAACGGAATAGTTGGGTTCTAATTACGTCTACTTGATCGGATCTCCAGTCATAATCCTGCCAAGGTTCGGCGGAACTCAGTAAAAAGAATCTAACAGTATCAGATCCGTATTTATTAATTGCTTCTTCGACTAGAACTACGTGGCCTTTAGAAGAAGACATTTTTTCGCCTTCCAGTAAACCCATTCCCATCACCATTATTCCTTTTGGCCAATGGGCTTTATCGAAAAACTCAGCGTGATGGTATAAAAAGAAAGTTAGGTGGTTACTAATTAGATCGTTTGCAGAGCATCTGTAATTAATAGGATACCAATATTCCCATTCTTTCCTAAGTTCAAGTGCGCGGGGGTCGGGGGAATCTACTGTGGTGGGTCCGAAAAACAAAGCGTCGAAAAATTCGTGGGTCAAATCATCTATGGGAATAGAATTAAGATGATGAGAGATGGTGTAATAGGCCATATACAAAGTGGAATCGGAAAGTGGTTCAATGACGTAATCAGGATCCCAAGGTAAACGTGTCCCTAGACCATAGTTCCGAATGCAAGGCCACTCTTTTAGCCAATCAATCGTTCGATAATATTCGTTTTTGGTATTTTGAGGAATTCCATCTAATTGATCAACTATGTTTAATGCTTTTTGTCTCCAGGAATTATCGTTGTATCGGAGGAACCATGTTTCTTGGGTTGCTACTTCTACAGTCCCTCCGCATCGGCAGACTACATCTTCTGTGAATTCGTACATAGTATCGAACAGATTGAGTTCTAGGTATTCTTGTTTGATTTGGTCTCGTACTTTTTCTACTGTTTCACCAGAATAGACACCATAAAACTCTCGAAGGATGCCTGATCGGAATTCTTTGTTGTATAATTCGTGGGTTACTTGTTTGAGCAAGGGATCACTTGAAGTGGTTATTCCAAAAGATTCGACTATATCTTTTGCGGGGAATTCGCCGTACCCTTCTACGGTTAAAATAGAAATGGGAACGATGGCATCTAGTGATGCGGATTCAATCCCATAAGCGGATAGTTGATCTATATTTTGTTTTGCTTCAGAGAGGGCAAGCCAATCATCAGGACTATGTGCCGGGACAGACATCACAACCCCGGTTGCGTTGTCGGATTTAACGAATGTGGCTGGCAGAATAATAACAGATTCTTCAGTGATTGGATTTTGTATAAATTCACCAATTAATGTCTCTGTAGGTATTTCCCGTTCAATAGTGATAGTTCTTGCTTGGAGAGAAAACTTACCAGCAGCTTCTTTAGAGATAATCCAGCGTTCTCCATCGACAATTGCTTCGACATAAATGGAGTTTGGATTGACAAAAGCATTGGTTACTCCTCGTATCGTTTCGGGCCTCAGAGTGGCCATAGGAATTATAAAATCGCCCCATTTAAATTTGATTAAGGTGTACTCTTGAAACTCTGCATCCTCTCCACGGAGAATATCATGAGTAGTTACGGGATTCTTTTCATTCGTGCAGAATTTAACGGGGTGCAATCCTTTTTCGAGTAATCCACGTTCGTGGAGGGTATTGTATTGCCAAGTAATAAATTTTGAATAGCGTTCGTCGTTGGTTGTGAATTCGCGCCTCCAATCTATACTGAGACCAAGGTTTTTCATGCCTATTCGATAATGTTTGTCTATAAAATGGTGTGCGAACCCCATTGGTGTTTTGAGTTCATCTAATTCTTCATCAGAGACGCCGAAAATATCTTGAAGTACCGATAGTTGTTCAGGTTCGTTCTTTTTTAGACGTTCTACGGCCCCAACTATTGGAGTTCCAGTAACATGCCAAGCCATTGGAAAAAGAACAGACTCTCCACAGAGTCTACGGTATCTTGCATAGACATCAGGCACTGCATAAGTTCGTGCGTGCCCAATGTGCATTCCGCCACTGGGGTAGGGGTATGCAACAGTGATGAATGTGGATTCATTATCACTAGGGTTTGCCTCATAAGTCCCATTTGACATCCACCTATCCTTCCACTTGTTCTCAATGGAGGAGGGTTGGTATTCCATAGTACATTGTTTTATATCCTAGAGTTAAAAGAACTCGAAAATTGTCTTGAGAGGATGTGAGACGTTAAAAGTGGGAAAATGTGAAATTAGTCTTCTAATATTTCATTGAGTTTAGACAGAACGACGTCGGAATGGCCATCTGGTTTGACATTGTTGTAGACTGCCTGAATGGAACCATTAGAAATTATAAAAGTGGTTCGTGCTGGTTTACCATCTCCGATATCAAAACCAAAGTGAGTGGCTACGATTCCCTCTGGGTCGGCTAGGAGATTTAATTCTAAGTCATACTTGTTGCAAAATGAAGAATGAGAATCCACAGAATCCATAGATACCCCATATACTTCAGCGCCTATTGCTTCGTATTGAGAGAGTGATTCGTTGAATTGAACTGCCTCGGTGGTGCACCCAGGGGTGTCGTCCCGGGGGTAAAAATATACAACAGTGGGTCCGTTGAAAGAAAGGGTCATTGTTTCGCCTTGTTGATTCAGTGCACTTACTTCAGATAGTTGATCTCCGACATTGAGAGTCATAGAAAAGAATTGAACTTAGTGACAAAAACACCTTTCCAATTGAGATTTTGTATAAAATTGTTATGAAAGGTGAGTTACGTTATAGGAACCAAGAGATCTAACCCATCCATTTTTACTCACTATATTTTGAAGATTTGAAAATACTTCAGAAGTCCTACTTTCATCGGAACTTGATTCGAAGTCTATATGAAACAAGTAATCTCCAAGTTTATTTCCACTAGGACGGGATTCTATTCGGGTTAGATTGATATCTTGATCAGCGAAGGTTTGAAGAATTTGGAGTAATAAACCAGAATAATCGCTTCGAGGATAGATGATAACAGAGGTTTTTTTCCCAGATATTTGGCGTTTTTGGGGAGGTGCTATGGCGAAAAATCTAGTAGAATTGGAGGATTGATCTTGGATATTTTTAGCCAGAATTTTTAGTTTCTCATTTGAGCTCTCAGGGTGTCCAATCGCTGCAATGGAAGCATCTTCGGTTGCCCTATCGATGCCACTTGCAGTACTAGTCGCCGGTTCAAGTTTTAGAGCGGGGTAGTTTGAAGTGATGAAGTTACGGCATTGAGCTAGCGCTTGGGGATGACTTGTGATGGTATCGAAAGTGGGGGATTGTGCTAAAAGAGCGTGTTTTATTGGTGCGACTACTTCCTCAAGCACAGCAACTTCGTAGGCTACTAGAGAAGAGAGGCTCTCCGTGACAGATCCTTCGATGCTGTTCTCAACGGGTATGATACCTTTATCGAAGGTGCCATTCGAGACATCTTTTACAATAGCAGTGACCGAATTTCTGAATTCTATGTCGTCGGAAAAAGATAGAGAAACTCTATGGGAATATGTTCCAGCAGGTCCTAACGTAAGTATGCTCATCTTCCACAGGCTACTTCATTAAGGGTAAAAAGGTCGTCGTTAGAAGTCATAGAATACAATTCGCTAATGGGCAGATGCAATTCTAGCAGCCATGGGTATTAACTCGGAGAAGGTGGGATGAGAATGAATTGTTTCTGCTAAATCATGGGTATTAATTCCTGATTGAATTGCAAGTCCGACTTCGGCTATGAGCTCAGATGCGGAAGGGCCCACTATTTGACCCCCAATAATAGATCCAGTAGATATATCGGAAACAATTCGAACGAATCCGGAGGGTTCATTTGTCAAATATGCTCTGCCGAGACTTCCATAAGGGACTTTGCCTATAGCTACGTCAAAACCTGCTTTCTCTGCTTCTATTTTATCCATAATTTTCTTTTCTATTTCATTTAGCA